>NZ_JAVRCB010000076.1:0-26745 GCF_034530955.1 Nostoc sp. DedQUE05
TCCTTGTTTTCCCTGAATTCACTTCTTGGCAACCTTGTCAATGCGTAAGTCCTAGATTTTTAATGGGGCATAGTAACTGTATAAATATTACAAGTAACTAAATTTATGTCTTTGAGAAAACGTACATCCCGCGTTCTAGAAAATGCTGAGTTAAGATTTGCTGGACTCAAAGCAATTGATGCCAATCTGGATCTTGGAGAGACTTGTAATTTAAAAATACTGACAGAACTAATTGAGCAATTACGCAGCAAGTTAGAAGCTCATAATACTGCTCTCAGCACGATTGACTCTTCCAAAGTAGAAATTGAAGAGTTAGAACAAACCTTGGGTGGTTTCTCCGAAAAAATGCTCATGGGAATCGGCTTTAAATATGGCAAAGATAGCCGCGAATATGAGATGGCTGGTGGAGTTCGCAAAAGTGAACGTATCCGTAAAAGCAGAGCAACTCGCTTGAAAACTATTGCACAAAAAGCATCTAGCCAAGGCACTCAACCCTTGTAGATGTGTAAACAATACAGTTTGGATAGCCAGGAGCAGGGGAGCAGGGGAGAAGTTGCACTAAGTCTTTCCCCTGTGCTCCTCTGCCCCTCTGCCCCTCTGCCTCTTGTGCCCAATGCCCAATGCCCAATGTCTAAAATTCGCGTTGTGAAAAGATCAAAATAGCGATCGCTAACAACATGGCACTATAAAGTAAGCCATAACCAGCATTCATAATCAGTGCAGTAGTGTCAGGTAGTGCTTGCAGACCATAAACGGCATCATTTTTCAAATCTAATCGAGATAAATCTGGTAAGAAAAGAAACAAAGCTTGAGTTAGACGTTCCATACCAGGGTTACGGCTCAGACGACCAAGTTGTACTAAATCTTGAGTAATATTTCCGATTAAATATACCGCAAAGGTTAAAACAGTCGCTAGCAGAGAAGCAGTAAAAACACCAAAGGTAATAGCCACGGCAGTAATTAATGACAACTGCAAAAATAAGAAAATTCCAGCAATTAGAATGCTTGCCGTAGGATGAGGAATATTACCAATTTGCAGAAATACCAGATAAATTACTGTCATCGTGGCAACAAGTACAGCTAGAACTGCGGATAAACCCAAGTATTTGCCGACGATAATTTCGCTGCGACTAACGGGTTTGGCAATTAATACTAAAATAGTGCGTTTTTCAATTTCTTTATTAATTAGTCCCGTACCAATAAATATCGTAATAATTAACCCGATGGCATTCATCGCTGCCATCCCAAAGTCTAAAAACATTTTATCTTCAGCCGTAGCTGCAAATTCAGGAAGGACGCGGAAGGCAGTGGCAAGTACTAGCGCATAAAAACCAATAATATATAAGATGCGATCGCGTACCACTTCCTGAAACACATTCTTTGCCAATACAAAAATTCTGTTAATAGTCATTTGTCATTTGTCATTGGTCATTTGTCATTGGTCATTGGTCATTGGTCATTTGTCATTTGTCAGAAATTATTATTCTCCCCTCTGCTTCCCCTGCTCCTCTGCCTCCCCTGCCTCCCCTGCTCCTCTGCTTCCCCTGCTCCTCTGCCTCCCCTGCCTCCCTTGCCCCTCTGCCCCACTCGTCACTGCTGCGGAGGTGGTGAACCAGAAATTAATTTACTGGCGCGATCGCATTCGATTTCTGCAACTGTAATCTTATTCTCGGAATTATTGGTTGCTGCAACTGGTTCAATGCGACAAGATTTTTTTAAGTAATAGCCCCGTGGGTTAGAACTCGGGCCTATCCAAATACTTAATAAATCTAATATATATCCAGACTTAGTATTAGCTACACGTGGTTCAACGCGCCATAGTTCCTTCTCTTCATATTTACTCAGGTTCTTTTTAATAATTTCCCTGCCCAGATTTCCTACCCGCTGTTTTGCATCTAGCAACCATTTTTCTACTTCTGACCAAGGTCTTTGGGCTATTTGCTCTACTACTATTGGTTGAAGTTTCTGGAGAATGATAACGCCGTTCTTGGGAATTTTTACTAATTCTTCTGTTCTAGGAACAAAGGTACTATGTTTAAAAGTATCTGCCTGCAAACTGGGATATTGTCGTAACCAATTATCCGTCACAAAGTGAAACTGAATCCAGCAACTTAGCAACATACTACTAGCAACTAAAATTATGATTCTTTGGCGATCTTGTGGTTTAGGAATGCGAGCTTTTGCATCGGTATCATTTCCTTCGATAAACTCTGGTATTGCCGTAATTAGTGCTGAAATTGTCGGCCAAAAAACGATTGTTCTGGGTGTAATTATATCTCGTTGATCTCCAAATGCAAAAACACTCACTAAGAATCCAGTGATTACTGCCCCGACTGGCATAAAAGTACCAGGAACCCTCAAAGGATCTTCAGTTGTATACCAAGCTGTGCCGGCAATTAAAAATAACCAACCGAAAAAGGCAATTACATCTTTGATATAACCTGTGGCACAATATGAAAGTATCCAAGAAAAAATACTCAAATAAATAAATGTCTGCCAAGAATAAGCTTTAGGTGGAATTAATATTTTTCTAATTCCCGCATAAAGCCCTTCAACAAATTTAAAAGCCCCAAAGGCATCTTTTAGTAGCGTATTCATATTCCTCCTTACACCTGATTAATCAATATTTTTTCTCTGAATTAAACAAGTAATTTCTTGCTATTTTGAACGAAATAATAAAATAATAGTTATTGCAGTATAGCTTAGAGAGTTTGCTATTAGTATAGTTGTAACTAAATTAGTATTTTGGAAATTCAGGGTGGTAAAACGACGCCGTTGCAAGCGTTGGGATGTTTTAGGTTCCTCTTCATTGGGAGCAAATGATTCATTTAATGAGAATAACAAGACCCTTAAAATGAAAAACTTCATCAAAAACGTAGTAAAAAAAATTATACAAGCAGTTAAAATAATTAAAGGCTGTGTGTTCGGTGATTTAAAATTATTAAAAAACATATAGTTAATTAATTCTGATTTTATTTGTATTGGCAACATTGGTTCTGATACAAAAAATATGAACCAACCAATTACGCTAGAAAACAGATTGATAGAAATTGCATAAAAAGTACTGGTTTTTTTGTCAAATTTTAGTCGAGAATGCAAAACATAAGCTTCGATGGGGATAGCAATCAGTACAAATAAAAAGTCAAACAGAAATCCACCAATGGGAAAAACCCTGGGAAGCATCCAATTGTCAAGCATAAATGTTTAGGGGTAAGGGTTAACTGTAGTGAGTATAACTGGGATAGTAAGGGTGATGGGGGAAATTATCCCATTGTTCTTGTCCTTTACTATGCGAGTGTGCCAGTATTCCTCTATTAGACTTCTTCCAGAAGTGGGGAAAAGGGTAAGGGGTAAGGGGTAAAGGGTAAAGGTATGGAATTATTCCTTCCCCTTTAACCTTTCCCCAACCGGAAAGCAAAAGTTACTTTTGCTTTCCGGTCTATTGATATTGTTAATAGAGCGAACTAACCCTTGTACAAAGGCGTTAGAGGGGCAGTTTCTCTACCTGAGAGTACAAGAGGTTAGGTAAGATTAAAGACTGCCATAGTTATAGCTTTTCCAGAGATGACAAGGAACGGTATTGGGATTCGGACGGCGCAAGTGCGTCAAGAACGGCTTATTGGTCAAATTCACGTTTACGATGGTCTGGGTAAAGGTAAATCTCAAGCGGCTTTGGGAGTGGTTTTGCGCTCCATTGGCTTGGGAATAAATACGCCTAGCAATTCTAATCGTGTTCTACTGCTGCGGTTTTTAAAAGGGCCAGAACGTGATTATGACGAAGATGGCGCGATCGCAGCTTTACAACGCGGGTTTCCCCATTTAATTGACCAGGTTCGCACTGGGAGAGCGGAATTTTTTGGACATGAGGAAATTACCACTTTTGACCGAGATGAAGCAATGCGAGGTTGGGATGTCGCCAAAGGTGCGATCGCTAGTGGTTTATATTCAGTTGTCGTCTTAGATGAAATTAACCCAGTTCTGGATTTGGGTTTGCTACCAGTGGATGAAGTGGTAAAGACATTAAAATCCAAACCCCAAGAGTTGGAAATCATCGCCACTGGACGCGCCGCACCGCAAAAATTGCTCGATATTGCAGATTTGCACTCAGAAATGAAACCTCATCACCACCCAACAGCCAAAGCTCTCTTCCTGGAAGGGATTGAAATTTATACTGGTGCTGGTAAAGGTAAGTCTACTAGTGCTTTGGGCAAAGCTTTGCAGGCAATTGGTAGAGGAATTAATCATCCAGGGTCTACCCGTGTATTGATTATGCAGTGGCTTAAAGGTGGTAGCGGCTATACAGAAGACGCCGCGATCGCCGCTTTGCAGCAGTCATATCCAGAAGTAGTGGATCATCAGCGTTGCGGTGGAGATGCGATCGTCTGGCGAAATTCCCGACAAGAATTAGATTATGTAGAAGCCGAACGAGGTTGGGAAATTGCAAAAGTTGCGATCGCCTCTGGATTGTATAAAACTATTATTCTCGATGAACTCAATCCCACCGTTGACTTAGAATTACTCCCCGTTGAACCCATTGTCCAAGCTTTACTCCGCAAACCCCGCGATACCGAAATTATTATCACTGGCCGTTGCCAAAATCCACCCGCATATTTCGACTTGGCTAGCGTCCACTCAGAGGTTTATTGCCACAAACACTATGCTAATCAAGGCGTAGAACTTAAACGAGGGGTAGATTTTTAAATGGGGCATGGGGCATTGGGCATTGGGCATGGGGCATTGGGCATGGGGCATGGGGCATTGGGCAGATAACTGAATGTTGGCAGATTAGCGGGAATTTGTACTTTCGGGTAGTAAAATATTTTGCACAAAGCGATCGCGTCCTGCTGCCTTTGCTTGATACAACGCCCGATCCGCTGCGGCAATCATTTCTTCTAAGTCAGAATCTGGCTGAGGAATTTCTGTCGTAAACCCAACACTAATAGTTACATGAGAACTAACTTGGGAATTTTGATGGGGAATTGCTAGCGCTCGGACAGCATGACAAATTTGGTCGGCAACATGAATCGCCCCCTTAGTGTCTGTGTTCGGTAAAATCACAGCAAATTCTTCCCCACCATAACGGGCAACTAAATCTCCGGGACGTTTAATAATATCTTTGATGGCTTGAGCAATTTTTTGAAGACAGCGATCGCCTACCCGATGACCATAGGTATCATTATATAATTTGAAAAAATCAACATCGCAAAGAATCAGAGAAAGCGGACGTTGCTCGCGTTTTAGACGCTGCCACTCTTGGGAAAAATACTCTTCAAACCGTCGGCGATTGGCTACTTGAGTTAATCCATCGATAGTAACTAATCGCTGCAATTCCAGATTCATGGTTTCTAGTTTTTGCTGTAACTGAGATTGCTGAATCAAGCGTTTTACCCGTTGTCGCAAAACTGGCCAGTGAATCGGTTTGGTAACAAAATCCATTGCTCCCACTGCAAATGCACGGTCAACTGACTCTTGATCTTCCAGTCCTGTAATCATTAAAACTGGAGTATGCTTGTTACAATCCAGAAGTTCCAACTGAGTGCAACACTCGAATCCATCCATATCCGGCATTATGGCATCAAGGAGTACTATATCAGGGTGCAATTGGTTAAAAAGATTTATTGCCTCTATGCCATTTTGAGCTTCCACTATTTGATAGCCTTCCCGCTCTAAGAAATGCCGCAGTATCATGCGAATAAAAGGTTCATCATCAACAATTAAAACTAAAGATTGGCTTTCTTGAGCAGTGGCTTTCATGGTGCTTCCTTCGCGAGTTCTTTTTCTAAGGCAGTTTTAACTTGTTCATATTCCTGATACAGTAGTGAAAGTAATTCTAAATTGTTTTCTAAGTTACTGCTGCGTGCTTGTACTTCTAACACCTTGCAAAGGTGTGCCAAAGCGATCGCTCCAATAGAAGCACTGCTGGACTTGAGTTTGTGTGCTGTCTGCCATATAGTCTGGATATCCTGAGTTGCGATCGCTGTGCTGATATGTTGCACTAGTCTGGCTGTCTCTGTAAGATAACACTCAATTAGTTCAGCAAATGCCACACGATCTCCTCTAAGCATAAGCTGCAAGGATTGCAGGATTTTGGCATCAATTTTGGTACTTTTTAATATTTGGTTTTGCCCTGACTGTAAGATATTTGACGAAGGTTGCAATTCTAGACCCATTACTTCCCCTTGTTGTTCGATGGAAGTGAATTCAAAATTTCTTTGGGGTGAACATTTGCTGAGTGCCTGAGCTAACTCTTGTAGTTGAATGGGTTTGCTAATGTAGTCATCCATACCAGCAGCAAGACAAAGTTGGCGATCGCCCCGCATGGCATTGGCAGTTATGGCGATGATATAAGGACGAAAACCCACCTCCCATTCTTGACAGATCCTCCGAGTTGCTTCTAAACCATCCATTTTGGGCATATGAACATCCATCAACACTACGTCAAATCGCTGTTTTTGCAGAGCTGCGATCGCTTCTAGCCCATTGCTGACGACCTCTGCGCCATAACCTATTTTCTGTAGCATCAATAGAGCAACTTTCTGATTAACAACCGTGTCCTCTGCCAGAAGAATTCGCAGTGGCAGCCGATGGACCAAATGCCGATCTACCAAGGGAAAATGAGAAATACTGCCGAGGATCGGCTGATTTCCCAAAACACGAGTCATAACATCGTAGAGTTGAGAGTGTTTGATGGGTTTACTCAAAGCAGCAGCAAACTGGACATCATTAAAATCAGAAAAAGTTTCTACTTTCGCTAAAGAGGTCATAATTACCAAAGGCAGATTTTGACAACCAGATTGCTTGCGGATTTGACGAGCTAGAGTTATGCCATCCATTTCCGGCATCTGCATATCTAAAATAGCTATATCAAACTGTGTTCCCTGAGCAAGTTTAACTAAAGCTTCTTTTCCAGATTTGGCAGCATAAGTTTCCATCTTCCAAGACTCAGCTTGCAAGCTAAGAATTTGGCGATTGGTTAAATTATCATCCACAATCAATAGTCGCTTGGATGCAAGCAGGGTTGAAGTGCTTAATTCAGCTTGTTCTGATTGAGCAGCCACTTTGGTAATAATGGTGAAGTAAAATGTTGAACCTGGTGAAGAGTCAGGAAATGATAATAATTTTCTCTTATCCCATCTAGGGCTAGAATTACCACCAACAAACCCCTGGCTTTCTACCCAAAGAGTGCCGCCCATCATCTTACTGAGCCGCTTACTAATCGCCAATCCTAGCCCTGTGCCACCGTATCGTCGAGTCATGGAGACATCAGCCTGAGTGAAAGGTTGAAATAATCGCTCTATTTTCTCTGGTGCGATACCAATACCTGTATCTTTGATTGCAAATTGAATTTCGTAGAGAAGTTGCTCTTTTTCAACAGGTATCGGGGATTGGGCATAAGAGGCAGAGGGGCAGAGGAGCATAGGGGCAGAAGGGAAAGACTTACTGGTACTTCTTCTTTTCTGCTCCCCTGCTCGCCAGTCCCCAATCCCCAGCTCAACAGAGAGTAATACTTCTCCGGTTTCGGTAAACTTGATCGCATTATTGAGAAGATTCATCAAAACTTGGCGCAGACGAGTCAAATCACCGACGATCTCAATGGGAACTTGGGGCTGGATCAGATAAACTAGTTCGATATCCTTTTGGGCAGCTTTCGGAGCTAAAAAGGAAATAGCCTCCTCCACACAAGCTCTTAAACTAAAAGGCTGTTCTTCTAATTCCAGTTTGCCCGACTCAATTTTGGAGAAATCTAGAATATCGTTGATGATGGTGAGTAAAGTATCTCCGCTACTGTGAACTATTTCCAGAAAGTCTTGCTGTTGAGGTGTAAGGTCAGTATCCAGCAATAGACCTGTCATGGCAATAACAGCATTCATTGGAGTCCGAATTTCATGGCTCATCATTGCCAAAAACTCACTTTTTGCCCGATTTGCGGCTTCTGCTTGACGTTTTGCCTGCTCCAAGGCAAAGTTTTTCAAGGTAAGTTCTTCACGTTGGCGTGTTTCTTGTTCCAGTAAGTGAGCATGTGCTAGAGCAATACCTAGTTGAGCCGCCACAGCTTCTAGTAATTCGATTTCGTCTTGTGTCCATTGGCGAAAATAGCTGCACTGATGTAAACCGATCGCTCCATTGGGTTCTCCTTGATAGGAAGTGCGGATTGACAGCATAGACTTCAGCCCAATTTCTCGGCAGATAGGCTGAACCATTTGCAGTAAAGGCTCAACGTAGACATTTGGAGAAGCGATCGCACTTTCTTGGGTCATCATCTGCTCGACATGGGGATTGTTAGTCATAGGAACTTCCAATTTCAATACAGAGCAGTAACCAGGGAGTGTATTATATTCTGCTACTAGGGGAATTTGCGGTGTGGGGTTACTAATGTAAGAGTGGATCAGACAGCGATCGGCAGCAAATGTTTGTCCAATTTGGGTAGCAGCTGTCTCAAAAATTTTTTTGGTATCAAGACTTTGACGAATTTCCTGAGTAATTTTTTCAAGTAGTAAGGTGCGATGTAATTGCCTTTGCAGTGCCTCTTTAGCTCGTTTGTTTTCAGTAATGTCATGATTGATGCCAACAGTGGCAACAGTTTCCCCCTGTTCATCCTGTAAAGCGACTACGGTTGTTTCGCAAATTCCCTCACTGCCATCTTTGCGAATAAAGTGTATTTCCCCTGACCAGCGTCCTTGCTGGTTGACTGTTGACAAAATTTCGGCGCTTAATGTTGCGGCTACTTCCGGCTGATGCAAAATACTGGGATGTTGAGCTAAAATCTCGGCTTTGGTATAGCCAAACATACCTTTGGCAGCAGGATTCCAGTCAATAATACTTCCGGTTAAATCTGTGATAATTACGCCATCATGCATATTTTCAAAGGTGAGAGCTTGCCGACGTAGATTGGCTTCGGCTTGCTTGCGTAAGCAAAGCTCTTTGTAGACATCGCTAATATCTCTCTGAATGCCAATGAAGTGGCTTAACTCACCATTGTGATCATGAATCGGAGAAATACTCAATTCATTCCAAAACAAAGTATCATCTTTGCGATAGTTGCGGAGAACAACTTTGCAACTTCTTCCAGCTTGAATAGATGAGCGCAATTCATTAAGTGCTGGTTGCTGGGTATCTGTGCGTTGCAAAAATCGACAGTTTTGCCCAATTACATCAGTAACACTGTAGCCTGTTATTTGCTCAAAGGCAGGGTTAACGTAAATAATGGGATTGTAGGCGATTTTGGCATCGGCAATCATAATTCCATTACTGGTAGCGGCAAGTGCCCTCTCCCTCAGCCTCAAGGTTTCTTCAACCAGCTTTAAATCAGTAATGTCAAACATAAATCCCCTCAGCCCGATCGCAGTTCCGGCTTCCTCAACGACACTAACAATGTCTCGCA
Organism: Nostoc sp. DedQUE05; assembly: GCF_034530955.1. Lineage (NCBI taxonomy): Bacteria > Bacillati > Cyanobacteriota > Cyanophyceae > Nostocales > Nostocaceae > Nostoc > Nostoc sp. DedQUE05. Next base: position 9,383 of record NZ_JAVRCB010000076.1, read on the forward strand.
GCCAAACAACTCGCCCATCAGCAGCTAACATCCGATATTCCAATTCGTGATTTTCGCACCTAGCAGCTGCTTCTTGACAAAAACGAACAGACTTTTCCTTGTCATCTGGATGCAGATGATTAACCCAAAAATTTTCCTCGTACCACTCTGCGATCGGATAATTTAGCAAGTCTACCGCTTGTGGCCCAACATAAATAAATCGCCAAGTTTTCAAGTCCAATTCCCAAGGGATGACTTTGACAGTTTCCACCAACTGTCGCAAACGATTTTCACTGGCGATCAGGGCAATTTCTACCTGTTTCTGTTCAAAAATCCTGTGAGTTAACTCCTGATTGATTGCTGTTATTTGTTGATTTCTTACTTTCATTGCCAAGGCAAAATAAATTGATAATGTTAGCGTGACAATAACTAATAACCCTGCAATCAATTCTACTTGTGTTGATAATCCCGGATTTTGGATTAAAAGTCTCTGCCAGAGTAGGAATACAGAGATTGAGAAGAAAATCCCCAGCAACAGGGCAAGTAATTCTTGTTGACGAAAAAATCTCACAGCTTTGAACCAGTTATATAGGTGCTGTTTTTCCACTTATTAACTCTCTAGAATTTTCAGGGCTTATTGCACTAACTTTTACTTTTAAGTAATCTAAAATATCAGTAGCAAGGGGGGATTTACGGAATTTATTTTTAGTTAATATATCAATATGTTTATGTATTTTACGAAAAGTTTAATCATTTCTAATTATAATTACACTTGTTTTGATACCAATTATTTTATTTATGAATACGCATAGTAAAAAATCCCACCACCTGCGGCACATCTCCTTGGTAAGGTTGGCAGGGGCCAAAACAATGTGCAGCTTCACCGAAAATTAGTATGAGAACTGCTAATTTTCAGTAGTACAGCCTGACGTTAATTGAGATGGTAGAAGGTACTAGAAACCAAAAGATCCCCAACTTCTTGAAGTAAGTCGGGGATCTAAGCCTCTTGCTGGAAAGCAAATTAAATATAGTGGTTCGCGCAAATTTTAAGTAGACTACGCCTGCGATCGCAACAAAAGGGTAATGAAAATTCAAAACCAGATTGTAGAGACGCGATTTATCGCGTCTTGATTTATCGTGTCTTGAAAGACCAATAACCCTTAAGCCAAGCATATTGGACTAAAAACAAGGGTTAATGCCATTCGCTTGTACTTTAAATTGCAGCTTCTTGGCGTTGACAATCAAAAACAACCATGTAGGAAGCATCTGGTATTTCTTGAGGAAGGTGTCGCATATAGCCATCGGCATCAGAACGGCTGCGGAAGCGAGCAACAATCTCCCGTTGCGTATTAGGAAGTTGACGAGCGATCGCCCAAGAATTGAGGCGTTCTTTATACGCAAGAGTTTGATTGTCTGATTGGGAAGTTTTGTTATCCGTATTTTCTGGCATAATTATGTTAACCGTATGAAGTTTAATGAAGGGCGTTAATTAGTTTCTAGGTAGGAATGCACCAACGCTTTTTTTAATGCTGCTGCCACCTTGTTATTCGATTATTAATAAATTGTCAACACTGAAGCCTATATTTTAGACCAATCAAGTTCAAATTTTCAGGTGGCAATGACTCTCAAAGCCTTAAGTTGCAATTGTTTCCAGGACACAACAATGTTCTAGCAGAAAGTTTGAGAATTATTAGGTTTGCATTATTTGTATGTATACACATAAGTAAAGTCCGCATCAGTGCTAAAACAAACATTAATGTCTGAAAAAATACTATTTAAAAGCTGAAGAGAAAATGAATAATATACATAGAATTAATCAGCACGTACACACTCTTAATTTTTCCATAGTGTGATTAGTAAAGCTACATTGCAGGCATTTACATTTTTTATAGTTAGTTGAGAATAATTAAATTTTCAGAGTTTATTGAAATATTCAAAAATGAATTTTCCTTCAGCTTTTGACTAGAGTTTTAGGGACAAAGCATAGTGCAATTGTTGAAATTGACAATTCTTGACTAATTGTCACAAAATAGTTAAAATCTTTTCGACGAAATTATGGTTATCGATAATGAAAACACCATTTTTAACATCAATAATTCAAAAAATAGCAGAGGAAATAGAAGCAGTAGTTTTAATAGACCCAGAATGCACTTTTATGGGATTGATTACATTTAAAAACGGCAATAAAACCTTTTTTCGTAATACCAGGTTTAGTATTAATTCTTTTGGCTCAGTGGCAATTGCTAAAGACAAAGCAGTTTCAAACTTTTTTTTGAATAAATTTGGCTATAAGGTTACTGAAGGAAAAACGTTTTTTAGTGACGAATTATGCGAAGAGATAGCTAATTCTAGAAATATAGATGCAGGATTTTATTATGCTCAGGAGTTGGGATTTCCTGTAATTGTCAAGCCGATCAATCTTAGCCAAGGAATGTTTGTTACCAAGGTTTACAATAAACAAGAATATTACCAAGTAGCTAAAAAAATCTTGCAAAAAATCTCAGGATTTATTGTTGAGCGATTCTATAGTGGCAATGATTATAGAATCGTAGTACTTGATGATGAAGTAATTTCGGCATATCAAAGAATTCCTTTATCGATCGTCGGAGATGGTCAATCTACTGTTTTGCAACTTATGCAACAGAAGCAGGAAACTTTTATCAAAAATGGTAGACAAGAAATTATAGATTTTGAAGATTACAGAATCCAAAAAAACTTGCGAAGACAGAAGCTAAATTTTAGTAATGTTATACCTAAGAATAATATAGTTTATCTTTTAGATAATGCAAATTTATCAACTGGAGGTGAGGCAATAGATTTCACTGATAATATCCATCCTGATTTTAAAAAATTAGCAGTAAATATTACAAAAGATATGGAGTTGAGATTATCAGGTGTGGATATTCTTGCTAGTGATATAACCTCACCAATGGAAGATTATACAATTATTGAAGTAAATGGCGCTCCTAGCTTAACTCACTATGCGTCATTTGGTGAAGTTCAGACAAAAAGAGTCGAAAATTTATATCTCCAAGTTCTCAAAATACTTGAGAACGAGAATAACAGAGTAAATAATTGATTTTGACTGGAGGCAAAGCAGAGGTTGCTCCCCTCCTGAATTATTTTTCAATTCTAACGATTTCTTCACCACTCCTTATTTAGCAGGGATTCAAATTCAGCTTGTAAGGCGGTTATATCCGCCAACCTTGTGACTAGTAAATTATCCTTACCAGCATCATTTAAACGCACTTTCCAATAACGAATACTGTCTGAGTTATTCAACCAAAACTGAATCACGGTATCTACCACTTGATCCAAATTCCAATCCCACTTTGCTGGAACTGATTCTACCGATTCTAAAAATGTATCTAGCGTACACGTATGCATTCCCAAGTATTCCACACCTTGGTGGGGTGGTTTTTGCTCGTTTTGCTGTTGCTGATTAAAAAACTGCAAAAGTGGAGATATTCCTACAATATCAAAAGTGTATTTCATGCCACTACTCCCAATTTTATATTACTGACAGGAAATATTTAGTTTTTTCTATTTCTAAAATAATATCTGGAAAGGAACTAAAGCATCTACAAAAAGTGTAGTTTTGGTCTATATCATAGGCGTTAAACTTCAACTATAAATTAGCACTTACAAGCATTGAGTGCTAATATTTATTTGAGAGTTTGATTGATTACTAAAAAGTTTCAGGCATTAATTAAAGGATGCATATATTTTTAATAATTATTTAATTAGTTATGTTACGACTTGTAAAGCCTCGATCCTCCCTAACTCACCTTTTGAGGGCTGGTGATTACCAATAAAGCGGCTGTGTAATGAAATCAGTAAGCCAACACATAACGTGGATGCGATCGCGTCTGTCAAGCAAACCGCCTTTCTGGAGCGATCGCACCCAAAATGCAGATAGGATCAAGTCAAAGAAATATAAACCCAAATTAAATTGGCAGTCAGTTCTAAAAGTGTCACTTACTAGACTGGCCTTTTGATTGAAGCAGTGATACTATCTAATTGTGTGAGGAGCAAGTTAAAAATAAAAAGCGCCTGGGGTGGAAACACGGCAACACTCCCAGGCGCTTTTTAATTGGTACACAGAAAAAAGTCTTTGCAGATTTCCCCAAACCGGATTGCTATACATCGGATGTAGCAATAGCCCAATCAAAATCTAAAATTCCTTAAGCCGCACCAAATTCAGATTGTAAGGCTTCATCGTTATTATCAGCGATCGTTGCCACAATGGTAATTAGCCGAGACACTTCGCCAGGAGATAACTCTGCTAAGGTGCGTGTCGATATTACAACCACTCGGTTTTCAATAATACCGAAACGCGCTTCAAAAGTACTAGAGCAGTTCAACTCCAAAAGATACCGCATCAACTTAGGTTCATCTTTGGCAGGTAAATTTAGCACCGCAGACCAAACCGTTATTGTGTCTTCATCGGTTGTGCCGTTGAGTTGGACAAATACTTCCACGCTTCCATACTTAAACTTCCAGAGATAACCACCCTCTGGAGTGTGGCTAACCATCGCACTATCATCTTGTTCCAAAGAGTCGATGACATTTTCAATTACCTCAAGATGGTTAATGCTCGTCGTCTCGCCGATTAAAGCATTAACGGATTCGTTATTACTAGTTAGGGTTTCTGGGTAGCTGGTCATACAGATTTTTTCTCAACATACTCGCTCTACACATACTTTATAACTTGTAGAGGTAGTTGTAAGGGCAATCCATGAATTGCCCCTACTGATTGCATGGTTCTTCCCGCTACCATCTGGTACTATTTTGCAAAAATGAGAATAGACTTCCTGGCATTTGTCGGGGCAAAGGGGAAAGGGAAAAGAAACTCAAAATCCTTTCCCTTTAACCTTTTTCTTTTTCCCTAAGAGTGCAAAAATATATTTTTGCAAGAGACTTCATGAGTGGAACTCACAAGGAACAATAAAAATATCTCTTCCCACAGTCCCCAGTCCCTATTTTTAAGGCAGGTCTAATGACGATCGCGCTTAACCTACATCATCATGGGCAAAGCGGTTAAAGAGGAAGTCTAGGGCATAGTTACGCAGTTGGTAATATTGGGGATCTTCCATGATGCGGCTGCGATCGCGCGGACGAGAAAAAGGAATTTCCATAACTTCACCAATTTTCGCGTGGGGGCCATTGGTCATCATTACCAATTTGTCTGCTAAAAATAGTGCCTCGTCGATGTCGTGGGTAATCATCAGCACTGTACAACGGTTATCGCCCCAAATTTTGAGCAATTCTTCTTGTAATTCTTCTTTGGTAATCGCATCCAGCGCCCCAAAAGGTTCATCTAAAATTAAGACTTTTGGACGAATTGCCAAAGCACGGGCGATAGAAACTCTTTGTCTCATCCCGCCGGACATTTGCATTGGTTTCTTTTCCATTGCATCAGCCAGTCCCACCATTGCCAAATGATCGCGGACGATCGCTCTTTTTTCAGCTTGTGGTTTATTGGGATAAACGGCGTTAACAGCTAAGTAGATGTTTTCAAAAGCAGTCCGCCACGGTAGCAAGGCGTAGTTTTGGAAGACAACCATCCTGTCTGGGCCTGGTTTGGTAATGGGTTCTCCTTCGAGTAACACTTGCCCGGAGGTGGGAAAGTTAAAACCGGATACCATATTTAACAGCGTCGATTTGCCACAGCCAGAGTGGCCGATGACGCAAATAAACTCCCCCTGTTCGACGTTGAGGTTAACGCCGTCGAGTACAGTGAAGGGGCCTTTCTTTGTCGGATAAACTTTGGTAACGTCTTTAATTTCTAGGAAAGGTCTGCGACTGGTGCTTGTAGTGGCGAATGGTTTTTCTAGTGTGTTTGTAGCTGTTGAGTTGCGGTTTTGCATGGTATTTGGTATTTGGAGATTAAAAAGCTTAATGTAGGCGATGTGCAAATGAATATTCTGACCTCTCTCTAAATCTCTCTCTTCAAAGGAGAGAGACTTTGAATTTTTCCCCTTCCCTTGTAGGGAAGGGGGTAAGGGGTTAGGTCTTTTGCTGGTTTTTTCAGATGATGTAAAAAGTCAGATCGTTAACGGAGATAAAAGGTGGATTCATCCGGTTCAAATACTCGTTAACGGAGTAAAAAGGTGGATTCATCCAGTTCAAATACTCGTTAACGGAGTAAAAAGGTGGATTCATCCGGTTCAAATACTCGTTAACGGAGTAAAAAGGTGGATTCATCCAGTTCAAATACTCGTTAACGGAGATAAAAGGTGGATTCATCCAGTTCAAATACTCATTAACGGAGATAAAAGGTGGATTCATCCAGTTCAAATACTCGTTAACGGAGTTCAGAGGTTCATGGATGATATCCTATTTCTCCCACTCCCTCTTTCTCTCACGATTTTTTTATGAGGCGAGTCTCCTTCTGGGTGCATCAAGAACAACTTCCGCGACTGAAAAATCACGTTTAATTTTCAAGCTGTTGAGATAAGCGATCGGATCGTCGGCGTTAAAGGGAGTACCATCGAACAGTTTGATCGGTTGGCGAATATAGCTGATATCCAAACCTAATTCCCGTGCGGCGGTACTGAAAACACGCACGCGACACACCCGTTCCACAACTTCTACCCAATTTCTGGGGAAGGGAGTATCACCCCAACGCGCCAATTGACTCATAATCCAAATTTGCTCAGTACGGCTGGGGCGGTTAATGGCGGACTCAGAATAAAACTGGTGATGGGCATAATCCCGCAACGGATGGTCTAAGTCACAGGTGAGACTATCTGGATCTTCGAGTTGAATGTATTCTAAATCAGTGCTGACGTAATCTCGCCCTGCTAAAATTTGCCGAATTTCTTCGGTATTTTCGGGATTTGCACAATACTGACAAGCTTCTAACAAAGCTTTAGTCAAGGCGATATGCGTATTTGGATAATTTTCTGCCCAATCTTCCCGCACACCAAGAACTTTACCTGGGTGTCCCAGCCAAACTTCTAAGTCGGTAGCGATGGTAAAACCGACACCTTCCACAGCCGCGCGGTAGTTCCAAGGTTCACCTACACAGTAACCATCAATGCTTCCAGCTTTTAAGTCAGCTACCATCTGCGCTGGGGGAATGGTCTTCATATCCACATCGCTATCGGGGTCAATTCCACCAGCCGCTAGCCAGTAACGCAACAGCAAGTTGTGCATCGATGCGGGATGCACTACGCCCATTGTGTGCCGTTGTTCGTGGGTGAGAATCAGGTGATTTCTGAAATCTGATAAGGTTTGCACGCCTTGGTCGTAAAAGCGTTTTGCCAAGGTGATGGCGTTACCGTTGCGAGTCATGGTAAGGGCAGTAACAACGGGTAGAGGTTGGTTATTATGTCCTCCCAAAGAAAGCCACATCGGCATCCCTGAAGGCATTTGAGCCGCATCCAAGTAACCACCACTTATGCCATCTTCTATACCCCGCCAGCTACTTTCGCGCACCAGGTTAACTTCATCTAAACCGTGCTTGAGAAAGAAGCCTTTTTCTTTAGCAACAGCTAAAGGGGCGCAAGCTGTCAGAGGTAAAAAGCCAATTTCTAGGTTAACTTTTTCTAATCCATGACGGGCAATGTCGGCAGTTTTCCGCGCCCGAATTTTCTTGATGCGTTTTTGCTGATTGAGGAAGTAAATCATCTCACTCCGCAAGCTGTAGTAGCTGGGATGTTCTACTACTTCCATCCGCTTCCGGGGTCTGGGAATATCTACTTCTAAAATGTCGCCGATTTTAGATTCGGGGCCGTTGGTTAACATCACGATTCTGTCAGATAACAGCACTGCTTCATCGACATCATGTGTCACCATCACGGCGGTAACTTCATTTTCTTCGCAGATTTGCATCAGTTGTTCTTGCAAATTGCCGCGTGTGAGTGCATCTAATGCACCAAATGGTTCATCTAGCAAGAGTAATTTAGGACGAATCGCTAAGGCGCGGGCGATCGCAACTCGCTGCTTTTGTCCACCTGATAACATTCCCGGTTGTTTATCAGCATGAGGACGCAAACCCACCATATTTATATGTTTTTCGACAATGGCTTGGCGTTCGGCTGCGGGTGAACCTTTCATTACTGAGTCCACAGCGAGGGCAATATTTTCTCTTACCGTCCGCCAAGGTAATAGCGAATAATTTTGGAACACCACCATTCTGTCTGGGCCGGGTTTGGTGATTCTTTGTCCTTCGAGAGTGACAATACCTTCAGTTGGCAAATCCAAACCCGCAATCATATTTAACAGTGTGGATTTACCGCAACCGGAGTGACCAATCAAAGAAATGAATTCTCCTTTTTTAATTTGGAGGTCGATTCCTTTAAGGGCAATATATTTGCCACCACCAGTTAATTCAAAAACTTTTTCAATTTGATCGACAGCTACGAACATAGGGGATAGGGGATAGGGGATTGGGGATTGGGGATTAGGGATTGGGGATTAGGGATTAGGAATTGGGAATTAGAAATTGGGAATTAGAAATTGGGAATTAAGAAAATTCTTTCCCAGTCCCCAGTCCCTATTTTTGCTCTGCTGGTAAAATCTTGTTTTGCAGCCAACCCATCGCTTTATCTAGAAGCAACCCAACAACGCCGATATAAACTAGAGCTAAAATTACTTCGCTGACGTTGTTATTTTGATAGGCATCCCAGATAAAAAAGCCGATGCCGACAATACCGGACATGACAATTTCGGCGGCGATAATCGCTAACCAAGCTAAACCGATCGCAATTCTCAATCCAGTAAAGATGTAGGGTAATGCCGCAGGAATCAAGATATTGGTGAAATATTCTTTGCGGCTAAGTTGCAGAACTTTGGCGACGTTGTTGTAATCTTGGGGAATTTGGGTAACGCCAACAGCAGTATTAATTAAGATGGGCCAAATGGCGGTGATGAAAATTACGAATAAGGCTGCGGGTTCGTTTTGTCGTAAAGCTGCTAAAGAAATCGGAACCCAAGCTAGAGGTGGTACTGTCCGCAGTAGTTGAAAGATGGGGTCTAAAGCTTTGGACATGGTTTTATTAACCCCAATCAAAATGCCCAAGGCAATACCAACGATCGCAGCTAGGGTATAACTGATGGCAACTCGTTGCAGACTAGCGAGAATCTGCCAAAATAGACCTTTATCAATGCCACCTCGGTCATAAAATGGCCAGAAAATTAGAACCCAAGTGTCTTGGATAACTTGTATTGGCCCTGGTAATGTGGCTCCCGGAATCCAAGCGAAGAGTTGCCAGAGAATCAGGAAGATGGCGATCGCGATCGTTGGTGGTATCAGGTCAGGAAATTGCTTTTTCAGGCTGGAGATAAAGCTATTATTCAATCTAGGGCTTGCAGGGCGTTTTTGGGCGAGTGTCATGATGCTGTATTCTCCGCAAATTTTATTTGTTATTTGTTTTAGACGCGATGAATCGCGTCTCTACAAGAGGTTAATCGTGCCTCTAAATACTGATTTTTTTGATTTTCAAACTCTTTAAATATTCTTCTGGCTTTTCAGGGTCAAATTTGATGCCATCAAAAAACTCTTCTACACCACGGGATGTATTTGTAGGAATATCAGCAGTAGCAATCCCAGCTTCTTTGGCAGCTTCTTTCCAAATATCTTCACGGTTGACTTTGTTGATAAGTTCTCTAGCCTTAGCAGCATTATTGTCTACGTAATCTTTTGGTAAGAATCCCCAACGAACGTTTTCAGTGATAAACCATAAATCGTGACTTTTATATGGATAAGAAACATTACCTTTTCCATCTTTCCAATAGTAAGCAGCCATTGATTTATCATCAATTTTGCGACCATCGCCCATGTCATATTTGCCTTGGTATGGATCTGCGAGAATTTCGGGTGACGAAAGATTGAAATAATTTCGTCCAGCCAGAATTTCAGCCGCTTCTTTGCGGTTGTCAAAATTATCTAACCACTGTTGGGCTTCCATGATTCCTTTTAAAATTGCTTTGGTAGCCTTGGGATTTTTATCAACCCAGTCGCCTCTCATGGCAATATATTCTTCAGGATGATTTTTCCAAATTTCTGCGGTTAATGCTGCTACATAGCCAATTTTTTCTTGAACAAGACGATAAGGCCAGGGGTCGCCTGTACTAAAGGCATCCATTGTTCCTGTTTTCATGTTGGCCACAGTTTGCGCTGCTGGTACTGTGAGCAATTTGACATCTGCATCCGGGTCTAAGCCGCCTGCTGCTAACCAGTAGCGAATCCATAAATCTTGGTTGACATGGGGAAAGGTAAATGCAGCTGTGAAGGGTGTTGAAGATTTTAATTCCTTAAGCAAAGACTTAGCGCTGGCGAGTTGTAAACTAATACCTTTGCCTTGGTGCTTGTTTGCGATCGCAATTCCATTTCCATGCGTAATCAACTGACATAATACATACATGGGAATTTTTTGATTCCCCTTGGTAATTAAACCTTCTGTAATTAAATGTGGCATTGGCATCTGCCATTGACCGCCATCTATACCACCACCAGCAGAACCAATTTCTACGTTGTCCCTTGCTGCACCCCAAGAAGCTTGTTTGGAAAGGTCAACATTAGTCATCCCATACTTGGCAAAAAAGCCTTTTTCTTTAGCAATAATTAAAGGAGCCGCTTCTACAATGGGAATATATCCTAACTTAACTGTAGTAGTTTCTGGTGTTTGTTCGGGGCTAATATTAGCAACCGTTTGAGCAGTTGGCTGTGCTTGAGAGCTTCCACCAGTCAGGTTTTCAGGAGGATTACCCAAACAGCCTTTGAGCAATACAGCACTCGCAGATACTCCGGCTGTGAAGATGAATTTGCGGCGAGAAATTTGATTAAAAAATTCTGTCATAAATATCTCCTGAAAACGTAAATGTTATTTTTTATAGCTATGACAATTTAGGCAAAAAATCTTGGTTTCTTGCATTATTAATGATTAATCAAGCTATATTTTGCCAAGCGATCGCAGCCATTTCATGAATGAAATAGCTAGGTATATAAAAACTCGGTTAAATTATTGGCTCTGCTTTTATAGTGTGATGCAGAGGTGTCATTCACCTTGTTGAAATCAGTTTACAGCCTTTGAAGCCGAAATTGTTAACTTGGAGTCGAGATTATTAAATAAATATTAGATTGGATGTATAAGGAAAAGTTTATCTATTTTAGTTAACTATAGGAAGAATTTCTAATATATAAACTCTTATTTATGATGAGTATTATGTTTACCTTATGATTTCCTGTCTTCACTTCTTTTGTAACTTAATTTTAATAGTTATTTGTCATATATAAGTTTTTATTTATCACAACCATTATGTTATCCCTATAATTTAGGAGCGCACTGCGGTGAGAGCAAGATGGTAAGGCTGGGAAAGTTGAAGACCTAAGCAAATACCCCAAATAGGTGTATTTATTATCTTGCGATCGCAACTATCTGCCGTTTCCAACACCACGAATAAACCCTGTCTCTTTAAGCAGCAGCCGTAGTTCTTTGTGACGAAGTTTAGTGTCTTTGTTGTTATTTACCCACATATCAGAAAAGAAGTCTTGCATCAGCGCAATGATACTGCGGTACTTGATGATGCTGGCAACATAAAACTTATCTAACTTCATGGCTCCATCAGCATGTATCTGCTCAATGTTATCGAGTAATATAGACCGCAGTTCATAAGGTTTTAAGCCTTCTTTGATGCCATATTTTTCCATAATCCGGCGTTTATCTTTCTCCGAACACAAATCATACGGCGATCGAATCAGATGACCAAGATTCCGCAAGACTTCTCCGTAGTCATAAAATGTGTTCTGCTTAAAAAAAGATTCTTCATCTTTAGTCAACGTAAAACTCTTATCAAGTACCAAACCAAAATCGGTCAAATATGTCTGCTTCCCGTCGGTGAGAATATTGCGAAAATGTGCGTCAAAGTGGATAATTCCCTTCTTTCTCAAAAAGGTAATCGTAGTGCATAAGTCATCCAGGGGTTTCTGAAGTTTGTTGGGGTTGTCTTGCAGCCATGTTTCCAGAATATGTGGTATGTATTCTAGAAATAGAACCAACTCATAGTTAGCGATCGCTCTATCTAACATATAATTCCCGGCGTTGGCACTATTGCCCCAGTACTCCACATAATCTTTTAGATGTTCCATATCGACATCCGCACGCCGCCCGGAGAAAGGAATAATCCGATAATGGTACATCAGTGGGAAAGTGGCAATTACGCCCGACAATACCCAGTTAGTTGTCTTGATATGGGTAACAAGTTCCCGGAAGACCCCAAAACCGGTAGAACCGAAGCCGTAATTACAGTAAGTCGGCAGGTCATAGAGGTTTCTGGTGGAGAACAGATTGTCAAATTCGATGTTTGTAACCGGAACACGTTTCACAAAGACCTTGGATTCCTCAAGGACGATGATGTGATTCATCCCCCAACCCGTACTCGACTCATTCGACTCACTAGTGTCAAAGAGAGAACGCAATTGTGTACTATCCAACTGAGCGATTTGTGAACTGAGCTTGAAGTATCTCTTCCTTCTAAGTTCTATATGCTTCTTAGGCATTTTCTCCCATCCAGCCACAGCATGAGAAAGCGTAAGACTATTGTGATACCAATTCAATTAACGTGAGTTCGACAAGCCCTTTTTTGACCTCTCCCCCAACCTCTCTTGGACACAGAGAGGGGAGCCAAAACCCTAATTTATCGTTGCTCCTCCCTCTCCCCGTGGGAGAGGGAGGTTGGGAGGGAGAGGTTCATCGAACTCACGTTCAATTAATGATTGCAACACATCCTTGGGTAAAGACGCGATGAATCGCGTCTCTACAAGGCAAACAATTGGAGTAGTTCAGGTAGTGTATTCGGCGTTAATTTTCACGTAGTCATAACTCAAATCACAACCCCAAGCTTTACCTACACCATAACCATTGCCAACGTTAACGGAGATTGACACTGTATCTTCTTGAAGATAAGCACCCATTGATGCTTTTTTCAAATAAGCACTTGCTGCTGCACGGTCAAATTGCAGAGGTTGTCCATTTTCTAACATTAAGAAATTCCCTAGCTTAATTTGCAGGTTTTCTTGCTCAAAGGGTACACCTGCACGTCCGGCAGCGGCGGCGATGCGTCCCCAATTTGGATCGCGTCCAAAGATTGCAGATTTAACTAAGGATGAACCGGCGATGGTTTTGGCTATTTGTCGGGCTGAAATTTCATCATGGGCCCCTGTTACTTCTACTTCTATTAGACAGGTTGCACCTTCACCATCACGAGCGATCGCTTTGGCTAAATGCTGGCAAACTGCTGTTAACATCGCCTCTAATTTCTCTGCTTCTGCGCCCCATTCTGTAATTGCTGGGGTGCGAGATTGACCGTTTGCCAAGGCAATTAAGCTGTCATTGGTGCTGGTGTCACCATCCACAGTAATGGAATTAAAGCTTCTATCAGCTGCCCTGGCTAACATCTGCTGCCAAAGATGAGGCGAAACCACGGCATCACAAGTCACAAATGCCAGCATGGTTGCCATATTGGGGTGAATCATGCCGGAACCTTTGGCAATGCCGCCAATTCTTACCGGGCGATCGCTTATAGTTGTCTGTAGAGCAATGGATTTTGTTACCAAGTCTGTAGTAATAATCGCCCCAGCAGCAGCATCTGAACCTGTTGCTGATAGTGCTGCTACTACTTTAGGAATTCCACTTCGCAAAGCATCCATCTTAATTCTTTGACCAATTACACCAGTGGAAGCCAATAACACAGATTCAGACGAGATGTTCAGGGCTTGGGCTACTGCTAGAGCAGATTCTAGGGTATCAAGGTTGCCTTGAGTTCCTGTCGCGGCGTTTGCTTGTCCAGCGTTGCAGAGGATGGCACGAGCGCTTTGTTTGGCTTGCAAGCGTTGGCGACAATATTCTACGCAGGCAGCTTTCACTTGGCTGGTGGTAAATACACCAGCTGCGATCGCTTCCACCTCTGAGAATATCAAAGCTAAATCTGGCAACCCCGAAGGTTTCAATCCTGCGGTAATTCCCGCCGCCTGATACCCCCTTGGCGCTGTGATACCACCTGTGATTTTTTGCCAATCTGCCATCATTCTTCCTTTACAACTATCAGGTTAGATAGGTCAATATGTACTTTACAAAAGTGCCTTGGAAAAGTTCTCAGTGCTGAGTTAGGAGTTAAGAGTTATTAGTTTTGCCCTACTTCCCCAGTCCCCAGTCCTTTTTATTGTGAGTTTATTTGCTGATGGCAATAATAATGCACCAGTTGGCGATTGGCATAATTGTTTTTACCTTTCTTATGACGAAAAACTAAAACAAAAAAAAGAGAGTTACTTGGGTTGCTCTGTAGATCGTTAGGATACATCTACTTACTAATCTCTCTCATTTACTTTTTAAGGGTTAATACTTATTTATTGAGGCTATTTCTAAAAATTTTGAAATTTATCCGTAAATACCACGAAAATAAAATAAAAAAGAGAGCTACTTAGGCAGCTCTCCAGATCATCAGGGTGCATCTACTTACCACAGCATATCATTTTACGTATGAGGGTTGTCACCAGCTTTTATATGAAGATTGTGTGAAGCAAGACCGGGAAAATACTTAGTCGGGGAATTGGGAATTGGGCATGGGGGATTGGCAGAAGAGGCAGAGGGGAAAAACCTTACTGAAACTTCTCCCCTGCTCCCCTGCTCCCCTGCTCCTCCTACTTCCTCACCCAGCAAAGCTAGCTTGACCGAAACTCTAAGCGTTCAGTTTTTTCTCGACCAATTCGTTAGTCAGCTTAGGATCGGCACGTTTGTCTGTCTTTTTGAGAACTTGTCCGACAAAGAAGCCTTTGAGGTTGGTGTTACCGTTGCGATACTTTTCTAGTTCTTTGGGATTGGCGGCTATGACTTCATCGACAATAGGTTCCAGTACACTAGGATCGGTGATTAACTCAAGACCAGCAAAGGCTTTTTCAGGAGAAATACCACTAAGCAAATCTGGCAACTTTTGTTTAGCTTGAGCATTGCTAATTTTGCCCGTTTCAATGCGAGTGATAATATCTGCTAAATTGGTGGGAGTCAGCCCGATTTGACTAATAGTGAGTTTTTGCTTATTGAGGTGGGCGGCAATATCTTGAGTAATCCAGTTGGCAGCAGCTTTGGGATTTGCTCCAGATGCGATCGCAGTTTCAAAATATTCGGCTATTGAACGATCTTCTGTTAACACTCGCGCATCGTAAGGGGAAAGCCCCAACTCATTTTCATAATGATGGCGTTTTTGGGCTGGTAATTCTGGTAGTTCGCTACGCCATTGCTCTAATTGTGCATTTGACACCTCGATTGGTGCTAAATCTGGTTCGGGGAAGTAGCGGTAATCACTAGAACCTTCTTTCACGCGCATACTACTTGTGCATTGAGCGCCTTCTTGCCACAGTCGAGTTTCTTGGATGATGCGATCGCCTGCTTCGATGGCAGCGATTTGGCGTTCAATTTCGTAGTCAATCGCCCGTTGGATGGCGCTGAAGGAGTTCATGTTTTTTATTTCTACCTTGGTGCCAAATTCCTTTCGTCCTACTGGACGCACGGAAATGTTGACATCGCAGCGCAGAGATCCTTGTTCCATGTTGCCGTCACTTACGCCGAGATACCGGACAATCCGACGCAACTCTTCGGCATATTCAGCAGCTTCTAGTCCAGAACGCAGATCGGGTTCGGAAACAATTTCTACTAATGGGATACCTGCGCGATTGTAGTCTACCAGAGAATAGGAAGAACCGGAGAGGCGATCGCTACCTGCGTGTACCAATTTTCCAGCATCTTCCTCCATGTGCAGACGTGTAATGCCAATGCGTTTGCGAATTGGATTACCCTCAGCATCTACCAACTCAATTTCTAACCAACCGTGTTCTGCGATCGGTAGATCGTATTGAGAAATTTGGTAATTTTTCGGTAAATCTGGATAAAAATACTGTTTACGGTCAAATTTGCTATATTTAGCGATTTGACAATTTAGTGCCAAACCAGCTTTGACGGCGTATTCTAATACTTTTTCATTGAGTACAGGTAAGACCCCAGGTAAACCCATACAAACCGGGTCAATGTTAGTATTGGGGTCAGAGCCGAATGCCGTAGAGCTATTAGAGAAAATCTTGGTGTTGGTACTCAGCTGACAATGGGTTTCTAAACCAATAATCGCTTCATACTCAGTTTTTACGGTCGTAGCAGTGGTCATAATATCAATAATTTGGGCATAATCCTTGTAGTGGTACTATTGTAGCGGCGTATTGAGTTGCCCTGAAGACGGTTATTTGGGTGAGCAATGCTTACCTCTTGAGCTTGAAAAGGGAGATGCACATCTAAGGTGAAGAAAATCTTAATCATTGGTTCTGGAGGTGCTGGTAAATCTACCCTGGCCCGTGAATTGGGAACCATCTTAAGTTTAGAAGTGATTCACTTGGATGCTTGGTACTGGAATCCTGGTTGGGTTGAGACTCCAAAAACTGAATGGCAAAGTATTATCCAAGACCTAACCCGACGAGAATCTTGGATTATGGATGGTAATTATGGCGCTACTCTCGACCTTCGTTTGTCGGTTGCAGATACGGTAATTTTTTTGGACTTTCCCCGGCTTTTATGTTTATCGCGAGTAATTAAACCTCGCTTTATATATGCAGGACAATCTCGATTTGATATGGCATCAGATTGTCTTGAAAGATTGAATTGCGAATTTCTCAAGTATATCTGGTCATACCCAATTACTCATCGCCCTGGAATTTTAGAAAAACTTAGTCAATTCACACCAAACCAGCAAGTTATTATTCTCCGCAAACCAATAGAAGTCAGAGAGTTTTTGCAAAATATTTCCCACAATTCAGATTTACTCAATTGATTGTTATTAAAGTTATCTGAAAGAATATTGCACTTACTAGCAAAGAAACGCTATAGGTAGAGTGGATCTTGCTATTTATGTGCTAACTAATTACCAGTACCCAAGGATAAATTACTATAATAAGGTATTAAATTGGCAAATTTATGTCAGGGATCAAATAAAATTATGATTGATGTCAAAACAGCAGTAAATGCTGCCTATGGATACATAAAATCCATACAAGACATGATGGGTTCTTCATTAGGAGATTTGAGACTTGAAGAAGTTGAACTTTCTGAGGATAAAAGCTTCTGGTTGATTACTCTAGGGTTTGATATTCCTAAAAAAGCTCCTAAAAGCCGATTGGAAGACTTAATTCCTTCTTCTCTTGCTTCTACCCCTGTGTTGTATGAACGAGAATATAAACTTTTTAAAGTGAATTCTCAAACTGGCGAAGTAGAAGCAATGAAAATTAGACAAGTATGAAAGATATGATTAATTCCCTAATTCGTCGTTATCACCAAAAGGGAATTTTGGCGTTGCATAATAGAGGGATGAATTGAGGTCATCTACTGTGCAATGTCCAT
>NZ_JAVRCB010000077.1:0-24872 GCF_034530955.1 Nostoc sp. DedQUE05
ATTCAGTTTTACCCTGTTGACAAGATTCTATTTTTCTTAACTTGACACCAATGACAAGATGTCCACCCCACAAGAAAAATTGTATGTTTTTTTATTTGGAAGTACCTCAACACGACTTTCAAGAACCTCAAAACGACTTTGAAGTACTTTAACCGAGCAGTATTGGTTCTGACCCTAAAATAGAAAAAAGATAACCTGGAATTTTCCTGAGCCTCCACGATAGATAAAAAAGATTACTATAGTGCGAAGTGAAGGATCTCCACTATCGGCAATTAAGACAAAAACTAGGTAAAGCCGATGAATCAGGCGACTAGAAATGTCCTGTGCATGACGGGTATAAAAAAAAGTTTTTCCGGCGTGCCAGCGCTCTGGGGTGTGGATTTTGAACTGAAGGCAGGCGAGATTCATGCACTGGTTGGAGAGAATGGCGCTGGCAAATCGACGCTGATCAAGATTATGACGGGGGCTTACCGACGGGATTCGGGTGTTATAGAGTACGACCAGAAAACCGTGGCATTTCAGAACCCAACCGAAGCGCAAGCGGCAGGCATTGTAGCTGTCTACCAAGAGATCCAGCTGGTGGATTTGAGAACTGTTGCTGAGAATATTTTTCTGGGCAGGGAGCCGCATCGCTTCGGCATCATTGATAGACGGGTGATGAATATTAAGGCCGCCGATATCCTGGAGCGCCTGGGGTTGTATATCGACCCGCACTCAGTGGTTGGTTCGCTGAATATTGCCCATCGCCAGATGGTAGCGATCGCCCGCGCTATATCCTTTGGGGCGCGGGTGCTGATCCTTGATGAACCCACGAGTTCGCTGACGGAAACTGAAGTTTCTGTGCTTTTTGATGTCATGCGGCGGCTAAAGTCGCAAGGGACATCTATCGTCTACGTCAGCCACCGTTTTGAAGAACTTTATGCCGTGTGCGATCGCGTGACGGTACTACGTGATGGGCGCAATATCGTGACGCGATCGCTCTCTTTGCTGACTCGTCTGGAACTCGTTTGTTTTATGCTAGGTCGTAAACCCGAAGAGGTGAGCAAAGGAGTCACGGCGTTTGCAGGACACTCGCAAAACACGCTAAATCGGCCAGTGCTACTCCAAGCGGAAGCTCTCAAATATAAAAAACGGCTCAATGGTGTTTCCATTGAAATGCGGCATGGCGAAATCGTCGGGATTGCGGGTTTACTCGGCTCTGGTCGTAGTGAAACGGTGCGTGCCCTATTCGGGGCTGAACCACTTGAAGGTGGAACTGTAAAACTCGAAGGTAGTCTTTTATCTCTGCGCGATCCTCATGATGCGATCGATGCTGGAATCGCTTTCCTTTCCGAGGATCGCAAGGCAGACGGCATCATCCCTGAGCTTTCGGTGCGCGAAAACCTCACGCTTGCTGCCCTGCCGAACCTGACGCGATGGGGCATCGTTTCCAGAAAACAACAGAACAAGCTTGTAGAGCGTTTCATGCAGCGTCTTGATATCAAAGCCGCCAGCGCCGAGCAGAAGATCCACGAACTATCGGGCGGTAATCAGCAGAAGGTGCTTCTGGCACGATGGCTGTGCAAGAATACAAAACTTCTTCTCCTCGATGAGCCAACTCGTGGTATTGATGTTGGTGCAAAGCGAGAGATCCAGCAGCTGATTGCCGAACTAGCACAGCAAGGGCTGGGAGTTCTGATGATTTCCTCGGAAGTGGAAGAGTTAGTTGAAGGCTCGCAACGTGTCGTCGTCCTGCGTGACGGTCAGTCAATTGCGGAACTCAGTGGCGAACAAAAGAACATCAAGGCAATTCTGCACGCAATGGCAGAAGGTGCAGATCGTCAGGAAGCCGTCGGTGGACAATCTCAAACAGAGCAAAACCCAAATGAAGAGCAAGAAGCCTAATCTGGGTTGGGGAACCCTGTGGAATCCAAACTTCGGTGCATTTGCGGCACTCTTAATTCTCTATGTTGCGAACGCCATCTTTACACCGCGTTTTGCAACAATTAGCAACACATTGAATATGTTGCTGCAAGTATCCACAACAATGTTGGTTGCCGTTGGTATGACCTTTGTCATTGCCTCCCGTGGCATCGACCTGACGGTTGGCTCTACTATGGCATTGGTTTCAGTCATTGTCGCATTGCTGATTAAGTATGGGATGACTGTTGCCATCTTGTTCGCTTTCAGCGCTGCTCTATTGGTTGGTTCGATCAATGGCTTTCTGATCTCACGTCTGAAACTTGATGCCTTGATCGTCACCTTGGCGGCTCTGATCTTATGGCGTGGGATTGCTCAGGTTATCGGGGACGGTAAGCTCGTTCCTTTCGTCAATCCGACATTTGAAGCGCTGGGAAAGGGCTATCTCGGTTCTATACCAATTCAAGTTGTCATTGCGGCAGTAGCGATCGCGGCAGCTTTCTTCTGTATCCGCTCTACACTTTTGGGCCGTCATATCGTCGCAGTTGGCGGCAATGAGGAGGCTGCACGGCTTGCGGGTATCCGTGCGGAGCGCGTGAAATATATAGTCTATATAATTAGCGCCCTGCTTGCTGGTGTTGCCGGACTTGTGGAGACAGCGAGGCTGGGCATGGGCGATCCGAGTAAGGTCGGTGTCAACGCAGAATTTGATGCGATCGCCGCCGTTGTTGTTGGCGGTACGCCCTTCTCCGGTGGACGGGCAAATATCCTCGGCACTGTTGTCGGAGCCTTGCTCATGCAGGTGATTTCCACAAGTTTCAATATGCTGCTGATTCCCTTTACCTGGTCATTAGTTTTGAAATCCGTAATCATTCTTTTCGCCATTTTTTTGCAGCGTCCGAGGGAGGTTTAACGCGTTATGGCTGCTACAAAGTCTTTTGCGCTTACGGGTTTGCGGCGTTTTGCCAAGCTCCTCACCTCCCAGGGTGTGCTACTCATACTCCTTAGTTTGGCTGTTTTCGCATCCTTTCGTTATGAAACGTTCCTGACACCTGTTAATCTGATGAACATCATGCGACAGAATAGTATGGTGGCGATCGTGGCGCTAGGCATGACTGTCGTCATCTTGAGTGGAGGAATCGATCTGTCTGTGGGTTCCCTCGTTGCTCTAGGCGGTGTTGTTACAGCAATGCTTGCCGGACAAGGAAGCTTCGTAGCGATCGCCGCCGGCATTGCTAGTACCACGTTGCTGGGTGTAGTCAATGGTCTTCTTGTATCGCGTGCGCGGCTTCAGCCGTTCGTTGTTACCTTATTCACTGCCAGCGCTGCACGCGGTCTGGCGTTGAGCATCACCGAGGAAAAGTCCATTGCAGTATCATCGACAGCATCGGGATTTATTTGGCTGGGTAGGGGATTCATTGGTTGGGTTCCTGTACCTGTGCTGATAGTTGCACTCTTATATTTTGCAGCTTGGTTTATGCTGCACAGAAGCCGATTAGGTTTGCACATATTCGCTATTGGCAACAACGAGGAAGCTTCTCGGCTCATGGGCGTGAACCCAAACCGAGTGAAGCTGGCAGTCTACACATTTAGCGGGTTGCTTTCAGGGCTTGCTGGTATTATTCTCGCAGGCCGTCTAGGGGCGGGTCAGCCTGTCGCTGCCTTTGGCTGGGAGACGGATGCGATCGCCGCCACCGTTATGGGAGGAACGTTTCTCGCAGGGGGTCAAGGGAGCGTGTTTCCGACACTAATCGGTGTACTTTTACTAGGAATGATGTACAACCTTTTAAATCTTGAGGGAACCATTACTCCTTGGTGGCAGCTCGTACTTCGTGGGGCCTTCTTACTTTTGGTCGTGCTTTTTCAGCAGCGTATTGTGCAGAAAGGCTAAGTTTATTGAAACGGAAGTTGTAGTTGTTCAGAGTTTCTGACTTTGTTCAACGTTATAGCAAGGGACTGGGGACTGGGGACTGGGGGCTGGGGATGGTGGGGCCCCTGAAGGGGATAAGGGGTAATGGCGACTGGGTGAAAAGCCTTTTTGTGTGTGTCTAAGTTTTATCGTCTGTTGATGTCCTAACCACCTTGACTGAATGGCACGCTTGTAAAGCTGAAAGCTCGTCTGGGCAGGGTGTTGGGGGTAGGGTGTTGGGTGTAGGGAAAAATCAAGAAAAGTAAATATGAGTGGAAATACAAATAAATTTCTGACTTACTACACTCACTCAGCCACACCCAAAAGCCTTATATATAATGGGTTTGCCGTTAACAAGCGTGCCATTCCCACCTTGACTGTTGCTATAAATACATTCCCAAGCCTCCAGGCTGGGAACAAGACGACACAAGCCTTTAGGCTTTACAAGCGTGCCATTCGGTTATTGACTTTAAGCGATCGCTTTACTCATGCTCGATTTTACTAAAAACTATCATTAACTTTTAACTGCTGGCAGATGCTTTTTTTCAACTTTCTTACTCTGCATACTCAGCTTTTTCCGCCATGTCTCCATATAAATGTAAAACACTGGAGTCAAATACAAGGTCAATATCTGAGAGAACACCAATCCACCAACGATCGCAATCCCCAAAGGACGACGCGCTTCTGAACCTACTCCTGTCCCCAGAGCAATGGGAAGTGTGCCAATTAAAGCTGCCATCGTCGTCATCATAATCGGACGGAAGCGAATCAAGCAAGCGGTATAAATGGCATCAAAGGAATTTTTTCCTTCTTTTCGTTGCGCTTCAATGGCAAAATCCACCAGCATAATCCCGTTTTTCTTGACGATACCCACTAACAGAATGATGCCGATGAAAGAATAAAGATTTAAATCAACCTGGAAAATCAACAGCGTCAATAATGCGCCAAAACCCGCCGAAGGCAGACCGGAAAGAATGGTGATTGGGTGAATGAAATCCTCATAGAGGATACCGAGAATCAGATAGATGACTACAATAGACACCAACAACAGCACGCCTAAATCATTGAAGGACTGTTGAAAAGTCTGGGCTGAACCCTGAAAGCTGGGGGTAATTGTTGAGGGTAATAGCTCACTGGCTGCTTGCTTGATAGCATCTGTAGCCTGACTTAGAGACGTTCCTGGGAGGGTGTCAAAAGAGATAGTTGCAGAGGGGAGTTGAGCAACGTGAGTAACAGTGAGCGGGCCGACACTCTGGGTAATATTAGCGATCGCACTTAAGGGAACAAGTTTCCCAGTACTCGATTGCACATAGAGCATCGATAGGGCGCTAGGATCTCGTTGAAATTCCGGTTTTACTTCTAAGATTACATAAAATTGGTCATTTGGGGTATAGATAGTTGACACCTGGCTAGAACCATAAGCGGCGCTGAGGGTTTGTTCAACTTGTTGAGCGGTAATGCCAAGGGTTGCAGCTTTGTTGTGGTCAAATTTGACTTGGATTTGAGGAGTGCTGAGTTGTAAATCACTGTCAACGTTCTGAAGTCCTGGTAGGGTTTTGACTTTATCTACAAGTTTAGGAACGTATTGGCGCAGGTCTTGTAAATTTAAACTCTGCAATGTGAACTGATAAGTAGAATTGGTTTGTTGTCCGCCGATGGGAATAGCTGGCGGAGAACGGAGGAATGTCTTAACCCCAACTACACGTCTCAACTTGGGGGTTAACTCTTGAATGATTTGGTCAGCACTCAGTTGACGTTGAGAACGTGGCTTGAGCCGAATCGTAATTCGCCCGGAGTTCACCGAGGCATTCGGCCCACTTGCACCCACAATTGAGTCAACGGCTTCAATGTTAGGGTCTTGACGAATGATATCAACAACCTTTTGTTGGTGACGGCGCATATCATCAAAAGAAATATCTTGCGCTCCTTTGGTGTTGGCCGTCAGTTGTCCGGTGTCTTCGGTTGGAATAAATCCTTTGGGAACGATGACGAACAAATAGACGGTCATTACCAGCAGAATGCCAGAACCAATCAGTGTCATCAGGCGGTATTTTAAGACAGGTTTGAGCGTCCAATCATATCCCCGCAGCAGTAAATCAAATGCCCGTTCTGAGACTCGATACAGCAGATTTGGTCTTTGCTGATGTGAACGCAGAAAACGACTACACAACATGGGGGTGAGACTGAGGGAAACAAAACCCGAAACCAAAATTGCCACAGCGATCGTCACGGCAAATTCATGAAATAATTTACCGATTATTCCACTCATGAACATAATCGGGATGAACACCGCCACTAGGGAAAGGGTCATTGACAAAATTGTGAAGCTGATTTCCCTCGATCCCTTCAATGCCGCGTTTAGCGGAGATTCGCCCATTTCTCGATAACGGACAATATTTTCTAACACAACGATCGCATCATCCACGACAAAGCCCACAGAGAGGGTCAACGCCATGAGTGAAAGGTTGTCTAGGGAGAAACCCGACAAATACATTACAGCAAAAGTGCCAATAATTGCTACAGGTAACGCCAAACTGGGAATTAGGGTAGCTGTTAGATCGCGTAAGAATAAGAAAATAACTAAGACAACTAGACAAACCGAGAGAACCAAGGTAAATTTCACATCATTGACTGAGGCTCGAATGGTTTGAGAGCGATCGTACATAATCCCCATCTCAATGGATTTGGGAACTTGTTCGCGGAGTGTAGGTAAAAGTTCTTGGATAGCATCAACAATTTTTACCGTGTTGGCTCCCGGCTGCGGCTGTACGGCGAGAACAACGGAATGGCGATTTGTTACTTTGCGATCGCTATACAAATTCGAGACTTTGACGTTTTGTTCGCTATCAATTACCTGCCCCAAATCCTGGAGCCGCACGGGCGCACCATTCTTATAAGTTACAATCAACTGGCGATAGCTAGCAGCATCGGTGAGTTGACCGTTCGCCTGAATCGTATAACTTTTGTAAGTATCCGAGAGACTGCCTGTAGGTAAGTTGACATTTCCCTGTTGAATTGCAGTTTTTACCTGATTTAGACCAATTCCCCGCGATGCTAACTCTCGCGGGTCAAGCTGGACGCGGACTGCATATTGCTGTTGACCAAAAACCTGTACCTGAGCAACACCATCAATCATCGAAATTGGTTGACCAACTGTTACCTCTGCGTATTCATCTACTGTCGAGATTGGCTGTGTCTCCGAATACATATAGAGGAAGAGAATTGGTGAGACAGATGGGTTAACTTTGCGGTATGTGGGGGGGTGAGGCATTCCGGCGGGTAGTTGTCCTGCGGCGGCTGAGATGGCTGCTTGTACATCTTTGGCGGCATCTTCCACTCTGCGGCTAAAGTCAAATTGTAGGGAAATGTTGGTGCTGCCTGTGGAACTGGTGGAATTGAATGAATTGAGTCCGGCAATTTCGGTAAACTGTCTTTCGAGGGGTGCGGCGACCGAAGATGCCATTGTTTCCGGGGTAGCACCAGGGAGACTAGCGGAGACAGATATAAAAGGATATTCAACGTTGGGTAGGGCGCTGATGGGTAACAGTAGATAACTCATGAGACCGAAAATGAGGATACCCATCATTACCAAGGTGGTCATGACTGGACGACGAATGAAGAGTTCTGAAAGGTTCATGAGTTTTGTTCTCCCAGAAATGTAAGGATTATGTGTAATTTAATTGCTTAGTTTGTATTGTTTTGAGTTTATATTTCATAAGGGCAAATATAAGACAATCCCCTTCCACTCAGACTGATCGCTGTAATTAATCAGCAGCAGCAATTCATCAATTGCTTGTCTAATAAGGATGAATAAAGGCTACGGTGTACACACAAGTCTTTTAATCTGCACCTTTGTTGCATCGACCTGCACCTTTGTTGTATCGACCTGCACCTTTGTTGCATTGACCTGCAACTTTGTTGTATCAACCTGCAACTTTGTTGCATCGACCTGCACCTTTGTTGCATCGACCTGCACCTTTGTTGCATCAACCTGCACCTTTGTTGCATCGACCTGCAAAAATTAACCGACCCTACTTCACGCAGCAACTTTAAAACACTTCTGTGCTTCTTGCTTCTGTTAGGGTGTTAGGGGGTTAGGTCTATTTGCATACCTGTACCTCACCGGATTGAAGATGGCTATATTGCTTGTTGAACATCACGATCGCTCCCCTGTAAATGAGAACACCCGCCGAAACTTAACTTGATTAAGCTTCTTCCGCCACGATTCCATATATATATAGAACACGGGCGTTAAATACAGAGTCAATATCTGAGAAAACACCAGTCCGCCCACAACTGCAATCCCTAGAGGACGGCGGGATTCCGAACCAGCCCCAAACCCGATCGCTATGGGTAAGGTTCCCATTAATGCTGCCATCGTCGTCATCATAATTGGACGGAAGCGCACCAAACAGGCTTGATAAATCGCCTCAGACGGCTTTTTCAATTCTTCTCGCTGGGCTTCAATTGCAAAATCCACCATCATGATCCCGTTTTTCTTGACGATGCCCACTAAGAGAATTATGCCGATGAAGGAATAAACATTGAGTTCGACATGAAATATTATCAGCGTTAACAATGCCCCAAAACCTGCTGATGGCAAACCGGAAAGAATCGTAATTGGGTGAATGAAATCCTCATAGAGAATACCCAGGATGAGATAAATTACTAGGATGGCGATCGCTAACAATAAACCCAAACTCGGCAGTGAACTTTGAAATACCTGGCTTGCGCCCTGAAAGCTGGTGCTAATACTTTTAGGAATCACCTGATTAATCAGTTCTTCAATTTTTTGGTTGGCATTTCCCAAGGACGCACCTGGGGCGAGGTTAAAGGAAATGGTGGCGGCGTTCATTCTACCGTTATGATTGACCATTAACGGGCTGACTCCCTGAGATAGTTTGGCGAATGTCTTTAAAGGAACTGCTACTCCTGTGCTGGAGTTAATGTATAAGGTCAACAGAGCATTGATATCTTGCTGATATTGCGGTGCTAATTCTAAAATCACCTGATACTCATTGGTTGCTGCATAGATGGTTGATACTTGATAGGAACCGTAGGCACTTCTGAGGGTATTTTCGATTTGCTCGGCGGTAATCCCATAAGTTGAGGCTTTATCGCGGTCAATGTCAATTTGAATCTGGGAAGCAAATTGTAAATCGCTGTTGACATCCTGAAGTTCTGGCAAGTTCTTCATCTTGAGAACAAGTTGAGGAACATATTCCTGCAAGGGTTTGACATCAGAACTCTGAAGTGCAACCTGATAAAGTCCTGTGCTTTGTTGAGCGCCAATAGGAATCGCTGGCGGATTTTGTAAGAATACTTGGATGCCTGGAACAGTGGCGAGTTTGGTTCGCAAATTTTGTACGATTTCGTCGGCTCCTAGTTGGCGCTGCGATCGCGGTTTTAACCGAATAAACAAACTCCCGGAATTGGCTGCAACTGCTGCTCCACTGCCATTAGCACTCGCTCCTGCTCCAATATTGGAGTTGACTGCATCTACATTCGGATCTTGGCGAATCAGGTTAGCAACTGTCTGCTGATGCTGGACAAGATTATCAAAGGATGCATCCTCGGCTGCTTGGGTAATGCCTGTAATTTGTCCGGTATCTTCGCTAGGAATAAAACCCTTGGGAACTATCACCAACAGTCCAACTGTCACCGCCAATAGAAAGGCAGATAAAATCATCGTGGTGCGGTGATATTTTAAGACTTTTTTCAGACTCCAATCGTACAAACCGAGGAAGCGATCGAATACATATTCGGAAGCTTGATATAATCGGCTTTGATTAGCATGATTTACAGGACGTAGAAAACGGCTGCACAACATGGGAGTCAAAGTCAAAGACACAAAACCAGAAACGAGAATTGCAACTGCGATCGTTACAGCAAATTCATGAAATAATCGTCCTAGCACTTCACTCATGAACAACATGGGGATGAAGACTGCAACTAAGGAAAGGGTCATCGACAGAATTGTGAAACCAATTTCTCTCGACCCATTCAACGCCGCTTCTAAGGGACGTTCCCCCATTTCCATGTGGCGGACGATATTTTCTAGCATGACGATCGCATCATCCACGACGAAACCCACCGAAAGGGTCAACGCCATCAGCGATAGGTTATCTAATGAGTAGTGCAGCAAATACATCACTGCAAAAGTACCAATCAGCGAAACGGGTAATGCCAAACTGGGAATCACCGTCGCCGAGAGGTTCCGTAAAAAGATGAAAATTACTAAGATAACTAGAGCGATCGTCAGAATCAACGTAAATCTGACATCATCTACTGAATCTCGAATTGATTGAGACGCATCATAGAGAATCCCAATTTCCACGGATGCCGGAATCTGCGATCGCAAATCCGGGAGCAATTTCTTAATCGTGTCTACGACCTGCACCGTATTGGTTCCGGGCTGTCTTTGAATGGTGAGAATAATGGCGCGAGTATTATTGTACCAGCTTGCCACATTGTCATTTTCTACACTGTCAACAATCCTACCCAGTTGATTGAGATAGATGGGCATTCCATCTTTATAAGAGACAATCAACTGACGATAAGCAGCCGCATCCTCAAGTTGTCCGTTAGTTTGAACTGTAAAATTCTTGTGATTTCCTGAAAGACTGCCGGTAGGCAAATTAACGTTACCTTGTTGAATCGCCGTCGCCACCTGATCTAGCCCAATTTGCCGCGCTGCCAATTGCTGCGGATCGAGTTGAATTCGAGCTGCATACTTTTGAGAACCGTAGACGGCTACCTGTGCTACCCCATTGATTGTAGATAGCTTTTGTGCCAAATAAGTCTCGGCATAATTGTCTACCTGGGAAAGCGGCAGAGTGGGAGAATCGAGGTAAAGGTAGAGAATTGGTTGATCGGCAGGGTTAACTTTGCTGTAGGTGGGAGGATTGGGTAAATCGTCAGCAATTTGCCCCGATGCTCCCGATATCGCCGCTTGCACATCCTGCGCCGCATCATCAATATTCCGACTCAGGTTAAATTGCAGGGTAATTTGAGTCTGTCCCAGAGTGCTAGTTGAGTTGAGCGAATCGAGTCCAGCAATACTAGAAAATTGCTTTTCTAGAGGACGGGCAACCGATGCTGCTATTGTTTCCGGGCTGGCTCCCGGTCGGGAAGCACTTACTTGAATTGTGGGATAATCTACACTTGGTAAATCGCTGATCGGCAGCAACCGATAACTCATGAAACCGAAGATTAAAATCGCCGCCATCACCAGAGTTGTCATGATCGGGCGGCGGATAAATGGTTCTGAGAGGTTCATGATTCACCTCCGCCTGAGCTACGGGAATGATGTCTTCTTGGCTGATTTGAGTCATCACCGCCTTGGGAATTGCCGGCTGTTTTAACGCGAACTTTGCTCCCGGAAACGAGATTCGCTTGACCATCGGTAACAATTTTATCGCCTGGTTGCGGCCCTTTCTGAATTACATCTAGCCCCTGAATGGTGCTGCTAACTGTAACTGGGACATTTTCCACCGTCATGTCTGGCTTAACTACAAAGACAAATTGCCCATCGGGGCCATTCTGCACGGCTTGGGAAGGAACAACCGTTGCATTTGGTTGTTCAGTCAGCGTTAAAGTTGCGTTGACAAATTGACCGGGAAATAAGTGTCCCTGAGTGTTGTCAAAGTCGCCAATTAGTTGAATTGTCCCCGTAGTGTTATCAACTGTGTTGTTGACAAACGTCAAAGCACCTGGTATTGCATGAGATGGATTATCGGGGAACGTCACATCTACCTTCAGCTTGCCATTCTGCATATACTTTTGTACTTGGGGCAGATTTGTTTCGGGGATGGAAAAAGCAACTTGAATTGGGCGAATTTGGGTGATGGTAACAAGTGGAGTGGTGCTGTTGGCTTGTACCACATTCCCCTGAGTCACCAGAATATTGCCAGCGCGACCATCAATTGGCGCATAAATTTTGGCGTAAGATAATTGCACTTTGGTATTTTCTAATGCTCCTTGGTCGGAAACGACAACAGCTTGAGCATTAGCGATCGCAGCTCGATCGCCTTGGACAACTGCTTGAGCATTAGTCAGCGCCACGCGATCGCTTTTCAAAACTGCCTCAGCATTAGCGATCGCTTCTCGATCTGCTTGTAGGGTTGCTGTAGCCGATTTGCTATTGGAAACGTATTGCTGTGCTTGATCTAAACTAATCGCGCCCTTTTTATACAACGCACCATAGCGATCGCTCTGTCCCTGAGCAAATTCTGCTTGCGCTCGATCCTTGGCTAAATTCGCTTGGGCTTGTCGCACTAAAGCTTGGTCTTTGACTAAAGTGGCTCTCGCTTGGTCTATCTGACCCAAATCTCTAGTTAACGCATCTCTGGCTTGTTGTACCGAGGCTTGGTCTTTTGCTACAACACCTTGAGCTTGCTGAATTGCAGCAGCTTGCGATCGGTCATCTAGGGTAAACAAAAGTTGTCCCTTTTTCACATCTTGACCTTTCTTGAAATAAACGCCAACAATCCGTCCGCTAGCTTGGGGTGTAATCGATACTGTAGACCCCGCTTGCACATTACCGATCGCCTGCAATTGTATCGGAACCGTTTTTTGTGTCACCATTGCCACAGTTACAGGTGTAACTTGTTGCTTATTACGCCCAGATTTTTCACTTTTGTCTGACTTGGCTGCACCTGCATAGATGCTAAAAAAACCTAGTCCAGCCAGTAATAGCACGCCCAAAATTATCAAAGTAATCTTTTTCTTTTTTGGCGATCGCGGTAGCTCTGGTTGTATACTGTTCTCAGTCAAATCGTTAGAAATTTCATGGTTCATCAGAACCTCCAATGCATTTTAATTAATATTAAAAACCGTGAAATCCTTTACTACCTCAACTGCCGCCGATGCCAATTTCATTTGAGGCGGCACATCTAAATAATTCGTTTTTTCCGGTTTGCTCGATGTGCCTTGTCAAATCATGATGATTTTGTTTATTATAAATCAAACAAATCTATTTTTAAATACGTCTTAAGTAATCATATTTAAAACATTTCATTATTTTAATGGATAATTTTTCACTTGCGTTTACTTATTATTTCTTAGCTGCCGATATAGAAGGTGGAGAGCTTGTTTTTCTATTTGTCTGACTCGTTCCCGACTAATACCCATGCGCTGACCAATCTGTTCTAGAGAAAGTTCATTTCCATCTATTAAACCAAAGTGTAAGTTTAATATTTCTTGTTGTTGTCTAGATAAACTTGACAATAAGTCTTCAAGTTCCTGATTGAGAGATTGCTCAGTAGTATAACCATTTTGAGAATATCTATAATCTTCGATTAAATCTTCTAACTTAACATCTTTTTCTGAACCAACTTGAAGATCGAGAGAGATAGTTTGACGAGCCAAAGTTAGATATTGTCGAATCTGATTAGGCTCCAAAGCAAGTGCATGAGCAATTTCCGTAGTGGTAGGAACGCGACCAAGTTTTTGAGATAACTCTCGCTGAACGCGCTTAATTTTGTTTAACTTATCATTAATGTGAATCGGTAATCTAATTGCGCGTCCTTGTTGAGCGATCGCTCTGGTAATTCCTTGACGAATCCACCAGTAAACGTAGGTTGAAAATCTGTATCCTAAAGCCGGATTGAATTTCTCAATCCCTCTTTCCAAACCCAAAGTACCTTCTTGAATTAAGTCCATCAGTTCTAAGTTCCGTCTCTGATATTGCTTGGCAATTGACACCACGAGCCGGAGATTAGACGCCATCATTTTCTGCTTGGCTTTTTTCCCTTGATTTAGCTTTTGAAGTAATTCCTGTTCGCTTAACTGCATCCGAGCAGCCCATTCTGACAGTGTGGGAGTACGATTTAATTCAACAGTCAGTTTTTCGGATTCAGCAAGTATTTTTATCATTTGCTGAACTTGTTGGGCAAAAAAAACTTCTTGCTCTTGGGTTAACAGAGGTATCCGTCCAATTTCTTGAAGATAAGCACGTACCGTATCAGTTGTAAATTGAGATGCTTTGCTTGTGTTAGTAGCTTTAGTATCTGGGAATGATGTTAAGTTACTCATTTTAAGTTAGCCTCTGCCGATTAATTGGGGTATTTTTTATTGGGGAAAAAGTGTAAATAATGACTTGATGAACCATAGAGGTTTTTATAAAAAAACCAGGTATCAAGTACTAATTCCAAAAGAGCAATCAATACCCAAATTGCTAATGAAACAATTACAGGTAGGCTGAGATCGGGAAATTTCCTTTGCAAATCGATAATGCCAAATAGCAGCAAAAATACAAGCGAAACTCCTAGAAGAAATGACAGCTTGACAATTGCAAGAATGAACCGACTCATTTCTAGGATGCGATTGTAAAGCCGGGAAAATCTCTCTAGAATTTCTTCCATGTTATTGATGACAAGTAAAATTTGTTGTTGGTGCAGATGGGTAGCTAAGGAGCATTGTTGCTGCACTTGCGTCAATTCATGTTCATTCTTGAAATCATCTAAAAGCTTGTCCCAAGGTAAGACCTGAGAGCTAGTTGACCAAATTGGGAAATCCTTTAAATGTAAGGGAACTAAATAGTTAATCAGAGCGATCAGAGTTTGATCGAAATTACTGAGTTCGGGGGGAAGAGACTGAGTTAGACGAATCAGTTGGTCAATCTGAATCTGAAGTGTATAGTAATCCTCATATCTTCTTTGAGCGATCAACTGACTAGTAAAGGTGAGAAAAACAATTAACACTCCCAATAAAGCAGCTAGAGACTGGGAAACAGCAGAAAAGAATTCAATTGCTACCTGTTTAGGTACTGTCAGCCAAGGGGCGTTTTCCCGCATAGCAAAAACCAAGGTGGCAACAAATACAAACCCAACGATCGCTAGCTGATGGTGGGTAACAATAGCTATGATTGTCCGCACTAAAGGAGTGTTGCTGAGTTGAACCAGGATTTGCAAACCTGGGACTGGTTCGCAAATTTGAAGTCGTTGGGCTTTGCGAGTTGACATGATAAAAAGATACAGTTCCTAGCTTGTTAAAGTAAGGCAGGAGGCAGATAGCGCAGCGTTAGCGAGTCTGCAAGTAGGTAGGTGGTCACTTCGACTACGCTCAGTGACCACTTACCATGCCGGCTTCATTTCCCACGCTGCAAACTCACATGATTAGCCCCAGACTGAATCAATTTGCTCAGGTCAGCAACAGCGCTAGCATACTGAGGATCGGCTAATGTCCCCAAGGTTCGGTTTTGCACTAAGGCTTTCTGTTGTGCCTCGGTTAATGCCACGTTAATATCTGGGGCAATGCCGACATGATTGATATCTCGACCTTTCGGTGTGTAGTATTTAGCGATCGTTAGTTTCAGCCCCGAACCATCCTCTAGTGGCTCTACAGCTTGAACTAAACCTTTACCGAAGGTGCGAGTTCCTACTAAGGTGGCGCGATTGTCGTCTTGTAGCGCTCCCGATAGAATTTCGCTGGCGCTAGCAGATCCTTTATCAACCAGTATCACTAAGGGTTTGTCGGTGAGAGGATGTCCCGATGCATCGTAGCTTTCTTTCACTTGGTCTCGATTTACCAAAGACACGATCGCTCCTTGCTTCAACCACATACTAGCAATTTGCAAACTCGCATCCAGCAGTCCACCTGGATCGGAACGCAAATCTAAAACGTAGCCTTGTACCTGTTGTTTTTCTAATGCTTGAATTGCCCGATGCATCTCTACGGGAGCAGTTTGCGTAAACTCTGGCAAACGGATGTAACCAATCTTACCTGCTGCTGTTGTTTGCGTGTTATAAGTTACAGGATGGATAGCAATATTGGCGCGGGTAAGTTTGAAAGTTTGCGATTGATTGCCCCGTTGAATCATGAGTACTACCTTGGTTCCCACTGGCCCGAGAATCCGCTTAACGGCATCGTCAATTTTCATCCCCTGAGTTTTTTGACCGTTAATTTGGACAATTACATCGTCCGGCAAAATACCCGCTTTAAATGCAGGGGTTCCTTGAATTGGGGCAACAACAGTTAAAGCTTTAGTTTTTTCATTCTGTGCCAGTTCCAGCCCTACGCCACTGAGGTTGCCAGAAATATCGTTATTTAGGGCTTTAAATTCTTGCGGGTCGAAAAATTCGGTGTAGCGATCGCCTAATTTCGCCACCATTTCTTCAATTGCTCCATAAGCCTCTTTCTTAGAACTATAGGAACGGCTAATATACTGCTGACGAATTGCTTGCCAATCTTGATGATTAAAGCTGACATCAACATAGTTTTTATCTAAGATTTGCCACACCTCATCCACCAGTTTTTGAGAGCTAGGTTGTGGTTTACCTAGAGCTTTGGAAGTGTAGAGACTAGTTCCTACAAAGATTGTGGCTATAACAGCCAGTTCTATCTTGACGAGCAATTTTTGTTTAAACATACTTTATTTTTTGAAGAATAATACAGAATTCAGAATTTAATCCATAAAGGACTGAAACTCATATAGCAATCCGATTTGATTTCTGAATTAATCGTAGGGACTAGGGACTGGGGACTGGGAAGAAGGAATAAAGGTGTACTAAGTTTTTTTCACGCAATCAAATATGAGTCTTATAGTCGCAGATAATTCCTTCTAAATTCTCAAAGATTACTCCTGAATTCTGTTTTGATAAAACTGTACAAAACGGTAGAGAATAACGATTGATTTGGAAAGTATAAAACCATTCTGCAATCACTCTTACGAGTGACAAATGACAAATACTTCGACTACGCTCAGTACAAGTGACCAATGACCAATGACCAATGACCAATGACAAATTACGAATTATCTTGAGATTTTCCTTTACGGTGGGGATAGGCAGTCTTAAAAATATCCTGAATTTTAGTCTTTTGTTCAGCAGTAAGATTCAGGCTAAACACTGCTTTACGCATCTTTTCGCCTTTTTGTAATTTCGTTGACAATTCCTTTACCTGATCTGGGGTCAGAACGGCCTCAACTTGCTTGCGAATTTCTTCGCGTTTGTGAGCGCGTTCTGGCGTATTCGCTGCCGCAGAGTTTGTCGTAGAAGTATCAGATACCTTTGTGCCAGAATCATTCCCTTGAGACACATCTGGAGATTTAGAACTGGTGCAACCTGTCATTCCTCCAATGAGGATAGTTGCAAGTAGCAGGGTTGGTAAAATTATCTGTTTTTTAATCATTTATTTCTCTGATTTTTGTTGTGTGTAATAGAACTGTTCTGACTCAATTTCCGTTTATGACTGTTTAGAAGATGTTTGAAAAGTTGCTGATTTACTTACACCAGCTAATCTTAAAAGTTGGCACGAGTTTGCACATGAGCTAGAATTCCTAACTTGACCAGTAAAAAAGTACTCAAATTATTGTGACTTTTTTCCTAATTTAGAAATAATTAATTAGTCGGAACGGCTCTATCGATAGTAGAGACAGATTCGTTATATAGAAGAATGGGTACTAGGTGCTAGGGACTGGGTACTGGGTACTGGGGAAGAAATTATGAGTAAGATTTGGTTGGGGTCTGAATTCCGATTCAAATCTTCCCAATCCCCAGTCCCTAGTCCCTAATCCCCAGTCCCCAGTTCAATATTTCCTTCTAAAATAGTGAAAATACCTATGGTTTTGTTACAAAGACCATTGAGTTGGAATTCTATGGTTAGCTTGACCTACCCATCTTTTCGTTTGTTGCTTTACCTAGAGTGGCTGTTATTAGCCACGGCAGTGTTCATGGAAGTTCTGCTGCCGTTTCAGTTGTCCTGGTCTTTGCCGCTAGGAGTTATGGCGATCGCAACTTTCAGCTTGATGGGTTTGAGACTACCAATGGTGAAGCTGGAAAGCAAATTAATTTATACAGTCCTGGAATTCGGTTTAATTTTGCTACCAGCCACTCAACATACTTTATCGACTCGCTCCGTTTTCCTGCTGTGTCTGGTATTGGTGATGCGGAGTTGTCTCATATTTAAGCGATCGGGACAGTTGGTCGTCTTAATTTTATCTCTGCTTACTTATGGAACACTACTTTTATCAAAACCGATTGTACCTGAGAATTTTCTGCCAGATAAGCTGATCCTCATGTCTTGGGATTGGCGATTAAGTAATATATTATTGTTTAGCTTAACGTTAGTATTCGCTTTATTGTTAATTAACGCTTTGCTTGCAGAGCGCCAAAGTCGAGAGCAGTTAGAAATTGCCCATCAGCAATTAGAAATCATCAATCAACAACTGTGCCAGTATGCCCTGCGGATTGAAGATCAGGCAACGTTGCAGGAACGCAACCGAATTGCCCGCGAAATTCATGATGGCTTAGGACACACTCTCGCTGCCCAAACCATTCAGATTAATAACACTCTGTTGTTTTGGCAATCAAATAATGACAAAGCATTAACATTTCTCAAACAGGCGAAAGAACTGGGGGCTGAAGCGCTGTTAGAAATTCGGCGATCGCTTTCGGTTTTGCGTTCAAATCCTTTGCAAGGGCAATCTCTCAAATCAGCGATTGAAAAACTGCTGATAGATTTTCAGCAAACCACAAGTATTGAACCATCTTGTAAAATCGATCTCCCGCACACCCTACCAACAGAAGTAAACACGGCTTTATTCCGCATTGTGCAAGAATCGCTGACAAATATTTGCAAACACGCTGAGGCAACAAGTGTCACCGTTAAACTTCTGGCTCACGCTGGGATGATTCATCTGTCAATCGAAGACAATGGAAAAGGTTTTAACCCCACTCAAAATACAACCGGGTTTGGATTACAAGGGATGCGAGAACGGTCGATTGCACTGGGCGGTCAGTTAAATCTCCACAGTCAACTAGGAACAGGTTGCTGTATTTCTGTTTCTTTACCACTCTCAAAGCTGTTGGTGTTTTAGCTTATGATTCGGATTTTATTAGTTGACGATCAGCATCTTATTCGCCAGGGACTTAAGAGTATGCTTGAGTCGAATGCAGAGATGCAGGTAATTGGTGAGGCGGAGAATGGACAACGGGCACTCGAACAGATGGCCGCATTGAAACCCGATATTGTACTAATGGATATCCGAATGCCTGTAATGGATGGAGTTGCCACCACAAAAGCGATCGCTCAACAATATCCTGAAATTAAGGTTCTCGTCCTCACCACCTTCGATGATGATGAGTATGTTTTCCAGGCGATGCGGCTGGGTGCAAAGGGCTATTTGCTCAAAGACACCGAACCAGATGAATTAATGTTGGCAATTCGATCCGTCTACAAGGGACAAACCCTACTTGGCCCGGGATTGTTTGAGAAAGCACTCACGCCGATTACCGCACCTGTCCAGTCTTTGCAAACTCCTCCAGAATTAGCGCAACTTACAGCCAGAGAATTAGATGTATTGCGGTTAATTGCTTGTGGAGCCAATAACCGAGAAATTGCCGAATCGCTGTTTCTTTCAGAAAACACTGTTAAAAATTATGTTACTAATATTCTCAGTCGCTTGAGTTTACGCGATCGCACTCAAGCCGCTTTGTTTGCCCATTCGTTGTTTAGTGGACTTAAGTAGAGTCTACTTGGGCAAGGGATATATCGTTTACTAAAAAGACAAATAGCTGAGAAACGCAACTGAGAAGGCGTTATATCATGTCAAAGCCATGACTGAAGATTAGCTGTATCTCTGACTGCGTTAGAACTTTGGCGCGTCCATGCCGATTTATTTTCATCGCTAGACTGTAGACCCTGCGATCCACAGCCTACAACGATTTGACACTTGATCGCGTGGAAACATTGTCTGTATTTGCGGATCAATTGTACTGCGACGGCAAAATGCTTGACTCTATCTACAATCGACGTTCATTTTCCGCAGTGTGCATAAATTGATTTCATTACCCCGATATAAGAAGTAGAAGCAAGGCTTATGTCCTCGCTAATACAAAACCCCGACTTTATTAAGGTGATTTATGTCTGCTGTGATAAATGCCACACAATCAAAAATTTGTCAACGCGTAAGTTCTAGAATAGAGAAAGATGTTATGAATTTTTCAAAACGTTTCTCAACACCTTTAGTATTTTTCTTTTTGACATTTAGCGCATTACCTGCTTTAGCTGATAATTGTTCAGTAGCCGATCGAGTCCCATTGCCGCCATGTGTTCAAGCAGATTATGTTGATAATGGAGCTGTTCTAACTAATCGCTGTCCTTATACAGTTACTATAAAAGTTGATATAGCTAACGGTAGCGATCAACGGGTAAATGTTCCTAGCAACGGAGGAAGAAGAGTAGTCAGTACTACAGGAAGGTTTAATTTGAAATGCTGTCCCAAATATAACAAATGTAGGGGGTAGTAGTGGGATTTTGTAAAAAAGTGGACAAAGAGACAACGGGCGACCACCGGGTGTCACCGCCAATAGTTGTAAGCTAAAAGCAGCCTCTATCAATACTTTCAGCAATTTGACCCCGTAGCACCCCCGCGTAGCACGGGTTTTTTTTTGGTGGTTGGATGCGATCGCAGGAAATAAACCAATTACGATTGGACAGGGATACAGTACGATAGCTTGGATTCCAGAAGATTCTGGAAGTTGGGCACTACCTTTGAGGCATGAGCGAATCACCAGTTGAGACAGTCCGATTGAGAAAGCAGTTGGACAACTGAAAAAAGTATGCGAGCTAATGCCTTCTAGACCGATTTCTGTTTGGGACAGTGAATATGGTTGTGCCCCGTTTATCCTGAAAACATCTGAGATTGCCACAGATAATAAGAGTACGGTTGCGTTCAAATCTGTGTTTATGGGGTGCACCACCAGCTTATAAAGGTTCGGGTCGTCCTCGAAAACATGGTGCAAAATTTAAACTAAATGAAGCCTCTACATGGGGCGAAGC
Organism: Nostoc sp. DedQUE05; assembly: GCF_034530955.1. Taxonomy (NCBI): domain Bacteria; kingdom Bacillati; phylum Cyanobacteriota; class Cyanophyceae; order Nostocales; family Nostocaceae; genus Nostoc; species Nostoc sp. DedQUE05. The sequence continues at coordinate 20,591 of NZ_JAVRCB010000077.1, forward strand.
AGCATCTGTCTTGGAAGTAAATGACCCGAAATTGGGACGAGTTAAAGTCAGTTCGTAGCCCCGCCTGCAAAGAGGGGCTGGGGGTGGGGTGCAGTGATTATGGAAATCATAACTAATTACCCGGACATAATATTAGACAATAAGTCTATTGCACATTGTGTATTAATGCACAACCACTGAATATAGATATTTTGACATACCCTTTCAGGGATAATTCTTGTTATACAGCAGCCTACAGGGAGAACTAAATATGACATCTCCAGAAACGGTTACATGGCTACAAAAACGCACGTCTTTAGGAATTCTCTCGCCTGAAGTATTAAATGCGATCGCTCAAGTAATTGAAGAACAAGTTGTACCCGCCGAAACTGACTTAGTTAGTGAAGGCAATTCTCCAGAAGCCCTTTATATTCTTGTAGAAGGTCAACTCGAAAGCAATACCACCAATCAAAACAACCCAGCTTTAGCTTGTGGATTTCTCCCCGGTGCAGTGATTGAACTCAAAGAATTGCTGTTGGATGAATCAACTCCATTCACAATTACGACAGTAACCGAATGTCACTTGTGGGTTGTACCTGCTGCTAAATTTCGGGAATTAGTCACTCAATACCCCGAAATTACTCAGGCTTTTTCGCGTCAATTGGCTCAAGAATTAGCTCAGGTAACATCTGCACTTGGCTATGAACAAGAACGTTCTATTGCCTTGCGTCCATATTTAGTTACCAAAGCCCAACGCGGAATTGTCGGTACAAGTCGCTATGCTGTGCGGTTGCGGGAGCAAATTCGAGAAGCAGCTGCCGATCGCAAATCAGTAGATATTTTCGGAGAACCAGGGTTAGAAAAAGACAATATAGCAGCTCTCATCCACTTTGGTTCTCCCAAACGGCGAGAACCAATTATTAAAGTAAATTGTGGTATTCTCCAAACTAGCGGTGCAGATTTATTTGGTCGTGCTGGCGGCAAACCAGGGTTGTTGGAATGGTTGGGAGAAGGTACTCTAGTTCTCAACAATATCCAAGAATTGCCCGAAGAATTATTACCTGCGGTGACGGAGCTGCTCAAAACTGGTAAATATACCCCCGTCAGTCGTTCTGGAGATTCAACACCCGAACCTCGTCCCAGTCAAGCCAGAATTCTGATTGTTTCAGAAAAAACTCAGCCGACAGTTGAACGTTTTGTTGGTCACATTATTAAAGTGCCACCGCTACGGGTGCGGAAAGCTGATATTCAGACACAGGTCGAATATTATACCAGTCTTTATACACGCTCTAGAGGGATTTCTAAACCGCACATTACCCCAGAAGCTTTGCGTCGCCTCCAGTCTTATGATTTTCCTGGCAATCTCAGGGAATTGAAAAATCTGGTAGAAAGAGCGATTGCCCAAGCTGAGGGTGCAAATGAATTAACAGAAGAAATTTTCTGGCAAGCCGAAACTAAGAAAAAACGATTTCGGGTAAATTTGTTAAATGCCTATCCTAATTTGCGGCGATTTTTACGTAGTGACTGGTGGCCCGATCGCATTAATTATGGTTTTACTGCAACGGCTTTTGCGATTATTGTGGCAATATTATTTATTGGGCCGCAAACCCGCGATCGCAATTTCGTCTTAAATCTATTTTGGGCTTGGTGGTGGCCTTTCTTCTTGTTTCTCTTTCCCTTTTTGGGTCGTATTTGGTGTTCTGTTTGTCCCTTCATGATTTATGGAGAAATCACCCAAAAGCTCTCTTTATGGCTGTGGCCTCGAAAACTCAAGCGCTGGCCGAGAGAACAAGCTGAAAAATGGGGCGGATGGTTCCTCTTTGGTTTATTTACCCTAATTTTCTTATGGGAAGAACTCTGGCATTTAGAAAATACAGCTTACCTCAGCGCTTGTTTGCTGCTATTAATTACTGCTGGGGCGATGATTTTCTCGGCTATTTTTGAGCGGCGGTTTTGGTGTCGCTATCTCTGTCCCATCGGCGGGATGAATGGTTTATTTGCCAAACTCTCAATGACGGAACTCCGGGCACAGCAAGGGATATGTTCTGCCAGTTGCACCACTTATCAGTGTTATAAAGGCGGGCCGCAAAAGGGCGAAGGTATGGAAACGAATGGATGTCCTTTATACTCACATCCAGCCCAATTAGAAGATAACCGAGATTGCGTACTGTGCATGACTTGCCTGAAAGCTTGTCCCCATCGTTCTGTTGAGTTCAACTTGCGTCCCCCTGGAATTGAATTGTGGACAACTCATGTACCCCGTACTTATGAAGTAGCATTATTGTTATTGCTGTTGGGTGGTATATATTTACATCGCTTGCCAGAATTGCAATCTTGGTTAGGCTTACAACTGGATTTAACTGATTTTTGGCAGCACTTGGGATTATCGCTGCTAGTGTTAATTATTCCAGCAGCTTTTACCTTTGGCGCTTATAGCTTGTTCCAACTGTTCAACGCTAACCGTAAGCCTCGAAAATTTGTAGAGCTTGCATATAGCTATCTCCCATTAGTTTTAGGAGGAAACTTAGCTCACTATCTGCGTTTGGGCTTGGGCGAAGGCGGACGGATTTTACCCGTAACCTTTGCGACACTTGGTTTGAGTGGCGAACAATTGCCAATATTAGTTGCTCACCCTGCTGTGATTGCCTTTTTGCAAGGTGCAACGATAATTTTCTCCGTGTTAATGACTATGGTATTAACACAAAAAATTGCCAAGCAACCAGTGCGATCGCTCATACTGCAACACCTAGCAGCGATCGCTTTGGGAGTTAGTATGTGGGCAATTATCGTCTTTTGAGCTTTACATCTTCCACCAGGCGGTTTTTAATCGCCTGGGCTAGGTGGAAAATGTGAGTTAAGAACATTCTTCCCTACGAACGTGATAGAAAATACTTATAGGATTTATGATTTTTGACTCATAGTGTAAGGATTACAGATAATGCACGTTATAAAAAGAGCGATCAAACCTGCAACTTATATATCATTCCTCCACATCTACCAAACGACTTGGGGGACTGCTGGTGATATTTGTTTAATCCGTGAATCTGTAGCTAATGATAGTACAGCGAAGTTTATCGGGCACAAAATCCAATTAGTAGTTCCAAAAGGGCTAGAGCGCGATCGCATTGCCAACTGTCCAATAATTAAAGTTGCGGGTAATGTCGGCGACGGACATCCCAAAGAACACCCATTGGAATGGGAAGCTTATGAAGGTGTAAGTGAAGAAATAGCTTTAGCGGCTCTCAAACCTTGGGGCTTCAAGTTAATTGAACTCTAATGTATCAAACCAGGCTTCTAAATCCGCTTGAGCCTGAAAATCCAACAATGCTTCACCGAGATTTTCTAATTGTTCTAAAGAGAGAGTTTCAATCCGGTCTAGCACCTCTTGGGGTAATTCTCCCACCCGTCGAGTAAGTTGACGGAGAATGAGCAATTGCCCTTCTGCCTTTCGTCCTCTTAGTTCTCCTCGTTGTTCGCCGCGTTGTTCGCCGCGTTGTTCGCCTTCAGCGAGAATTTCTTGATAAATTACTGACTCGCGCATCATACCCTCCCGAAATAATTGTCGAATCAAGTCTTGATTGTATTTTAACCCCGCTAAGATTTGGGTATACGCGGAAATTTCTGGTCGTTGTCTTGGCTCAAGTTGATTAACTTTACCCACAACTTGTTATAACAAAATTTGAGGTTGCGTAGTTGCGGCCAGTGGTGCTAACGGTAACAAAGCAGGATCGTTGAGGAATGGTTCGGGATTTTCTTCCCATAAGCGAATCACGCGATATTCATGACGGGTAGTTTCGACACAGAAGACAGTTTCAATTACTGTTTCTGGTGCAGGAGGAAGCAATAATACGACAACTTGCGTTATCGGTAGACGATACAAACGATACAAGCGTACCCAATAATCTAGCATCCGCAGGGGTAGGGGTGGCGTAGATTCTAGTTTGGTTTGAAATTCTAGGTGGAGAATGCGTCCTTCTAATTGTAAAAAAGTGACATAATCAGCGCGAATTGGTTCGATACTCAATTCGGTTTTGAGTACTGTGACGGAAGTTTGCGGTGTTCCTAATACCCAGCTGGCAAAGATAGCAGGATGTTTTTCCGACAGGAGTTTGCAGAGGTTATCAAAAGACATTAGCGATCGCTAACAATCAAACGAGGTATTGTTATTATCTCGTGCAGTGGTTTGAGTAGGCGATGTCTATGATGGTCGTTGCATATTTGCGGCATGATTTTACTATTTTTGTGGGATGGGCATCTTGCCATTGGTGTCAAGTTAAGGCAGATGCCCAAATGTCAAGTGACA
>NZ_JAVRCB010000078.1:0-24610 GCF_034530955.1 Nostoc sp. DedQUE05
GAATGTTTGAACTTTCTGGACGAATGTTTGAACTTTCTGGACGAATGTTTGAACTTTCTGGACAAATGTTTGAACTTTCTGGACGAATGTTTGAACTTTCTGGACAAATGTTTGAACTTTCTGGACGAATGTTTGAACTTTCTGGACGATATGTGGCATCATCTTCACGACCAACAATCTGCCAAGCGCCGAACCTACTTACTTAATATAATTAAACACCATTGAAGTAGCTGTTATAAAACATGGTAATAAATTTATTAGTGACAGATATAGAATTGGAACAAAACCATGATTGATGAACAAGAAATAGAAAAATTGTGGCAAGCTTTCAAAGTATTAGACGTAGACGGCAACGGCGCGATCTCAACCGAGGAACTAGGGGAGGTAATGCGATCGCTAGGGCAAAATCCCACGGAAGCGGGGCTGCGGGACTTGATTAAGGAGATTGATGTTGACTTGTCAGGCACTATCGATTTTGAAGAATTTAAAACGCTGATGATCGCGAAAGTAGGCGATCGCCAAAGTCGCCTGAAATTAGCCTTCAGTGCCTTTGATGAGGACGGTAGCGGTGAAATTACTGCCGTTGAACTGCGGACAGTGATGACTCAGTTTGGGCTGACAGACGCTGAGTTGAAAGAAATGTTGCAGGAAGTAGATCATGATGGCGATGGCTCAATTGACTTTGAGGAATTCTGTCAGCTAGTACCGGAGGAATCAAGCAAAACTGGTTATCAAGACTCACCGATTTCCCTGAACAGTTCGCTCAAGACAGTGGCTACTTCCAATGAAGCCGCAGCAGCCAGCACCCAGCCGACGCCAGAAGCAACAACTCCAGAGTTGGCACAGCTAAGAGAACAGTTAGCGCAACAACCAAACTCACCGAATCAGAAAAAAAGCGGTACATCTCCCTTACAAATGCAGATAGGTTTGTTTCGTTTGATTCAAGGAGCAGCCTACCGCAGTTTCCGTGAGAGTTTCTCTGCAAATCACGAAACTCACTTGCGGGTGAAAAACTTGCCATACAGAATTACTGATTTTGTGGAGTTTGTTAAACAGGCGATCGCACTGTACAAAGCATTAGGTATAGTATCCGAAGATTGCTACCCCGTTCTAGATGCAGTGGTGAAATCGATTGCTGATGAATACGCCCGATTGCAGGAGCGGATTAAGAACTGGCAAACAGTGGCAAAGACACCAGAAATGTTGGCAGAACAGCAAGCGATTTTAGAAGCGCGGAGTAAATTTGCCAATGTCAAAGAAAAGTTTGCTGCTGGAGTCGAGTTTGCAATTACGATCAAAAAGAAAAGTCTCAGCTTGGGTGACATCGTAGAAGGTGTGCTGGCGATTAACGAACTCAATCGTCTCAGGGGAATAGAACTGAACGAAGAAATGGCTCCACCACCAGTTAAATCTCAGGCAAATCCAAAAGACTATTTGCACAAGTGGAACCGCGTCATTCTCTCCCAAGCAACTGAGGAAATAGATGGTGCAATCATGCCAGTAGCATACTGGTATGAGGACTTTATGCCGAAGTTATTGGCAGCGTTTAGTGTTTCTAGCACAGCAGATATCCAAAGTAACACCGTACCCGACGAAGCGGCTTTGGATGAATGGTATCAGTGTACAAAAAACTCAGGAGAATTTAACCGCTACGGGGCGGATGTTGCCGAAAATTTTCCCCGTTGCACTCCCAAACAGAAATTGATCCTCAAACAAGCATGGCGGTTAACGCATCACTACCTGAATGGAGTGCAGAAACGCCGGGAACGCCTAGAATTTGGGCGAGAATCAGGGGCGCTATCGCAGTATGTAGCATTCATTGATGTCTATCTAGATCGGACTGAGGTGAAGGATTCCCAAATGCGAGTCAGTTTCCCCTACTACATTGGCCCGGCAGTGTGGCGCTTCTTCCATACCACAGCTGAGATTGTCTGTACCAAGACACCAGAACAGCAAAAAGCGGCAGTCGCAATCTTCAAAGATTTCTTCCAACTGTTTGCCACAATGTACCCGTGTCCTTACTGCCGACACCACCTGAATATGTATGTTGTCCAAAATAAGGAAGTGGATATGTATCCTGTAGAATACCTGATACTTGGGCGCGACCCCAAGCTGACTGACTTTGAGGTATCATTGGAGGCAAAATTGTCCACCGTCGTAGATGGTTCTTCCCTGCGCTTATTCTTCTGGAAACTGCATAACACCGTTTCTTCTTCCATTGCGCGATCGGAAGAATGGTATCACAAGGATGAAAAAGCGTTCTACACCACCCGTTTTTGGCCCAGCCTTGACTCTGAGTTAGCAAGAGCCAATGCACTCAAATACACCAGCATAGAAACTGCTCGCATCTACAACATCTATGGAATTCTGAAGCCATTGGCACGGCTGACAGGGGTAAAAACAGAATTGCCAAAGCTGCTGGAGAAGGGCGATGCGAATAACCTCAAGGAAGCGTGTATAGTTGCACAGAACCACATCAAGGATTTAGAGGAAGCTGTCATTAACGGACAATTTCTCCAAGAAACATACTACTTTGAACCTAGCCTTGTGGATAAAGCTCCACTTTTCACCCCTGAAGAAGAAGAGTTTGCCCGAACCGGTATGTTTACAGAAACGATTTAAATACTTATAAGACTATCCCTTCAACGTAAGTAAAAGTTTTGGTCAAAAAATTCCTCTTTAATTTTTTACTCTGTGTTTTCTCCGTCTGGAGTAGTTAAATAAATTACTTTTAAATCGCATAAACGCGGAGCGCACAAAGAGAAAAAGAGAGATTTTTCCAGTCACCTTGAAAGGGGTAGTCTTAACTTAGAATGCTTTAATTCCCCTCCTTCAAAGTTTCCTCGGCAGGGGAATTAAAGCGCGACCCATTATTAAAACGCGTCTGCTTGAGCTACAGCGTGCCAAATGCTTGTGGGTAGCGATCGCCGTTGCAACATCATTGTCTAATGAGAATTGCCCTTGGTAGCTAGCTTGAAATATCGATGATATAAAGGAGACAATAAAAATAGCCAAAGTAGAAGCTTGCCCCGAAAAAGCAATTTCAATGCTTTGAAAAGTCACAGTAGAGTTGGTATCTCACCCTGTATATGCCTTTGAATATCCTCTAAAATAAGTGTTTAGAAGCGTAAAGGTCTAGTCTAATTTATAGAGGATTTTTTCTAAAAGATAACCACCGATGTAGCCTGTAACCGTACATGACCAATCGAGAGGAATTAATGAAGAACGAGTCAACGTTAGCAAGCAACGCCAACGTAAATTTCCTTATCGGTGGAGGTGAAATGGGGGCTAGGATGCGAGAACAGGATTGGTCAAAAACGTCCCTTGGCCCAACACAGCAGTGGCCGCAGAGTTTGAAGACTGCCGTGCGAATTATGCTAACTTCCCGTCAACCCATGTTTGTTTGGTGGGGCGAAGAACTGATTAACCTTTACAATGACGCTTATAAAACTATTATTGGCGGCAAACATCCAGAAGCATTTGGACAGCCGGCTTCATACGTGTGGCGGGAAATATGGGATCAGGTTGGGCCTCGCGCCGAATCAGCAATGCTAAAGAATGAGGGTACTTACGACGAAGCGCTACTGCTAATTATGGAGCGCAATGGCTACCCAGAGGAAACCTATTATACTTTTTCATATAGCCCGGTTCCTAATGACCAGGGCGACACAGGTGGGATCATCTGCGCCAACACAGAGGACACGCAGCGGATTATCAGCGAGCGTCAATTGGCACTTTTGCGCGAACTAGCGGCGAGGACAGCAGACGCGCGGACATTCGATGAAGCCTGTACGCTAAGTGCGAGTTGTCTGGAGAGCAACCCTTACGATCTCCCGTTCGCAATGATTTATCTGGTCGATCCCGATAAGCAGGAAGTTTTTCTGGCTGGAACGTGCCGCATTGGGCAAAACCACGTAGCAGTTCCAGAAACAGTGCCTCTCGATGCTGATGGGGTTTGGCCGTTTGCGGAAGTGAGCAAAACGCATCAAGCCAAACTGATTTCCGATTTGGAAGTGTCTTTTAGTAGTCTACCCTGTGGTGTTTGGCAGCGATCGCCCCATCAAGCGATCGCAGTACCCATTGCCGCATCTGGTCAAAGCGGAAAAGCTGGTATATTAATCGCTGGTTTGAACCCCTTCAGGCTATTCGATGACAATTATAAAGGATTCATTGATTTAGTTGCGGCTCAAATTGCCGCCAGCATCGCTAACGCCCAAGCTTACGAGGAAGAACGCAAACGCGCTGAAGCCTTGGCAGAAATCGATCGCGCCAAAACCGTCTTTTTCAGCAACGTCAGCCACGAGTTCCGTACCCCACTGACTCTGATGTTGGGGCCATTAGAAGACACCTTAACCACTTGTGCTACTCTGCTTCCAGCCAAAGAACGAGAGCAGCTAGAAATGGTGCAACGCAACGGACTTCGGCTACTGAAACTGGTCAACAGCTTGCTAGATTTTTCACGCATTGAAGCCGGAAGGGTTCAAGCCTCTTATGAACCCACCAACCTTGCCACCTTCACCGCAGAACTAGCTAGTGTATTTCGTTCCGCAGTAGAACGGGCAGGGATGCAGTTATCAGTTAATTGTCCGGCTCTGCCAGCACCAGTGTATGTAGATCGAGAGATGTGGGAAAAAATTGTTCTTAACCTACTCTCGAATGCCTTCAAGTTCACGATGGCTGGAGAAATTGCAGTCAGTTTGCAGTGGTTAAATGACCATGTTGAGTTTGCAGTCAAAGACACAGGAATCGGTATCCCAGCCGCAGAAATCCCCCACCTTTTTGAACGATTCCACCGCGTCAAAGGAGCGCAAGGACGAACTTTTGAAGGGTCAGGAATTGGATTATCACTGGTGCAAGAATTGGTGCAAATGCATGGTGGAACAGTTAATGTTACCAGTCTTCTTGGAGTAGGCAGTTGCTTTACTGTGTCAATTCCAACAGGATATGCTCATTTGCCTCCAGACCGAATTAGTGCCCCGCGAACTTTAGCTTCAACTGCATTAGGTGCAACACCTTATTTAGAAGAAGCCCTGCGGTGGCTACCGGAAGAAGAGAGCAGGGGAAGCAGGGGGAGAAGAGAAGCAGGGGGAGAAGAACTAGTTCAAGAAGACTACAACATATATATAGATTCTTGCCCTGCCTCCCCTGCCTCCCCTGCCTCCCCTGCCCCCCTGCCCCTCCGCTCTTCTGCACCCTCTGCTCGGATTCTCTTGGCGGATGACAACGCAGATATGCGCGATTATGTTAAGCGGCTATTAAGTCAACAGTATGAGGTGGAATCAGTGCCGGATGGTTTAGCTGCTTTGGATTCGGCTCGTGGACGTGTCCCCGATTTGGTACTGACAGATGTGATGATGCCTGGATTAGACGGTTTTGGACTGCTGCAAGCATTACGAGCCGATCCGCTGACGCAAAAAGTTCCCATCATTCTGTTGTCGGCACGGGCGGGAGAAGAAGCACGGGTGGAAGGGTTAGAAGCGGGAGCCGATGATTATCTGATTAAACCTTTCTCTGCCCGTGAATTGTTGGCGCGGGTAGAGGCAGCCCTAAAAATGGCTCGTCTCCGCCAAGAGGCAATGGAACGCGAGCAAGGGTTGCGAATTGAAGCTGAGGTCGCTAAAGCACACCTAGAGACTGTTATCGCTGGTATTCAAGACCAGTTCTTTGTGTTGGATCGAGAGTGGCGTTATAGCTTTGTCAATGAACAGGTAGCAGAAATTGTTGGCATCCCCAAAGAAGAGTTGCTAGGTAAGATCGTTTGGGAAGTGTTTCCCGATATGGTTAAAAGCGAGTTTGATACTGAGGTTCATCGGGCGATCGCCCAAAATACTGTTGTTCAGTTTGAATACTTTTATCCAGCTTCGCAGCGCTGGTTTGAGAATCGCATCTACCCCTTTGCAGAAGGAGTCAGCATTTTTGTTACAGAAATTAGCGATCGCAAACAAGCAGAAAAAGCCCTTCGGGAAAGCGAAGAAAAGTTCCGCAACATGGCTGATAATGCCCCCTTCATGGTTTGGGTGACAGACACCAATAGCGACTGCACCTATCTCAGTCAAAGCTGGTACGATTTTACAGGTCAGAGCGAGGAAATGGGTTTGGGATTTGGCTGGTTAAATGCTGTGCATCCAGAAGACTATAATGATGCCAGGAATGTTTTTCTGGAAGCAAGTAGCAGTTACTCGGCTTTTCGTTTGGAGTACCGCTTGCGGCGCAAAGATGGCAAATATCGCTCTTGCATCGATGCTGCGAATCCGTGGTTTGGAGTGGACGGTCAGTTTAAAGGTTACATCGGCTCAGTGATTGACATTACCGAACGCAAAGTTGCAGAAGCCGAACGCGATCGCCTCCTAGAACTTGAGCAAGCTGCCAGAACTGAAGCCGAAAGAGCCAACCGAATTAAAGATGAGTTTCTGGCGGTACTCTCCCATGAATTGCGATCGCCTCTGAATCCGATTCTTGGTTGGGCGAGACTCTTGCAGACTCGTGAGTTTGACACAGCAGCCATAAAGAAAGCGATCGCAACTATCGAGCGGAATGCTCAATTACAAGCTCAACTAATTGAAGATTTGCTCGATGTCTCTCGAATCTTACAAGGCAAGCTCAACCTGAAGATGTTACCTGTCAACCTAGTACTGGTGATTGAGGCGGGATTGGAAACAGTCCGTTTGGCAGCAGAAGCCAAAAATATTCAAATTCAGACGATGCTGGATGCTTCTTTCGGGCAAGTTTTGGGTGATTCCGGTCGTTTACAACAAGTTATTTGGAATCTCTTATCGAATGCCGTTAAATTCACTCCTGAAGGAGGAAAAATTGATATTCAACTAGAGTACGTTGGCGCTGAAGCTCAGATTACCGTCAGCGATACAGGTAAGGGAATCAGCCCTGAGTTTCTGCCTTACGTGTTTGAATATTTTCGTCAGGCTGATGGCACGACAACCCGAAAATTTGGTGGATTGGGGTTAGGGTTAGCAATTGTGCGTCATTTGACCGAATTACATGGCGGCACGATTCAGGCAGAAAGTTTAGGTGAGGGGCAAGGAGCTATTTTCCGAGTCCGGCTACCACTAATTAAAAAAGATTTAACCCCAAAACCAAACATAGATATTGCTGCACTAAATCCTTCTCCTGCGATTGAAATCCTGGCAGGCAGCCAAATCTTAGTTGTAGATGATGACGATGATACCCGTGACTTTCACACATTTGTACTAGAACAGGCTGGAGCAATGGTGACAGCAGTGACATCAGCAAAAGAAGCATTACAAATTTTGGCAGAGTCAGAACCAGATATGCTGCTCAGTGATATTGGGATGCCAGAGATGGATGGCTATATGCTAATGCGCCAAGTTAAAGCATTGCAGGCAAATCAAGCCAAACAAATTCCGGCGATCGCTTTAACTGCTTATGCTGGAGAAATCAATCAGCAACAAGCACTTGAATCGGGGTTTCAAAAGCATCTGTCTAAACCCGTCGAACCAGAGGAATTAATCAAGGAAATTGCAATTCTAATTGGTAGAAGTGGGCATGTCTAAGTATAGTGGAGCCAATTTCAAAGTCTCTCTCCCAACATTGGGAGAGGGATTTAGGATGAAAGCTCTTTGATTCATGGCTTAATTTATTAACTTGTTTCAAATATTTTGTTATTTATTGAGGTCTATTCATTCTTCAAAAAGATATATTTACTCTGAATTAATCTAGCTAAACGCTGTCACTAATTTGGCTAACTTTACTTTTAATTTGTAACTTAAATTGTTAATATAACTCCTCTTTTTGTTGCTTGATTGTACAAAATACCTCGGCAATTACTTGGGCTTTGAGTATAAATTTTGGTATGTGTCGCAAAGTCACTTACTCAGCTAAATTATGCAGTTTACTTAACTCATCAAATCTTCATGTATTTGAAGTGTAGTTTATCTTTTACAGTAAAAATAATGGGAATAATAGAATAAATCGGATTGAGCAAATTATTTAGCTATGAGCCAAATATGTCCTATCTCCAAAACCTGTGCTTGTCGCAATATTGCACGCTGCCGGACTAAGGAAGCAGGTAAGCTCTTTCTCTGGTTCCCCGTTTCACATACCCTGATAAAAGTCACCTCCTACCTACAGCAGTTTTCCCTTAAGTATGAACTGATGCACGAGCGACCAGGTTTGAGTTTAGAGTGTAGACCCGGACAGTCTCTAGAAATTGCCCGTAACCTGGCCAAACTACTTGCACCAAGAGAATTAAAAGAGACGCAAGTGCTTTTCATGCAAGGCACTTTCCAACCTCAACTCCATGATTTTAGTGACATAGCCTCATTACAACGCTTCATTAAGTTAAACCAATCCGACTGGCTGGTTGAAATGCTGGCAACAGAACGATTCACCAGTTACTTTCAACCAATTGTTTCAATTAACGATACATCGCAAATTTTTGGATATGAATCGCTCTTGCGCGGTCTAGATGAAGAAGGCAATTTAGTACTACCGACATCTATTCTGGAGTTAGCAACTGAAGCCGGACTTCTACCACAACTCGACCAAGTTGCTCGTCTGAGCACAATCACTCAATTCAGCCGCCATCAAGTAAATGGGCACATTTTCATCAATTTTGCACCAACGTCACTTTATGACCCAGCTTTTTGCCTACGTAGTACGGTAGAGGCCATTGATACTGCCAGAATTCCCCACGATCGCGTTGTTTTTGAAGTCGTGGAGTCAGACAATCCTCAAGATTTAGCTCACCTCAAGGCAGTGCTTCAATACTACCGGAATGCTGGGTTTTTAATCGCTCTGGACGATCTTGGTTCTGGTTATTCCAGCCTAAACTTGCTACATCAGTTACGTCCAGATTTTATCAAGCTGGACATGGAGTTAATTCGAGATGTGCATCAAGACCTTTACAAAGCTTCGATTACCGAAAAGCTTCTAGAGATTACTCAAAAGTTAAATATTCAAACCGTTGCTGAAGGGATTGAGTGCATTGAGGAACTGAACTGGCTGCGAAAACGAGGTGCAAATTTTGCTCAAGGCTATTTGATTGCTAAACCCAGTGCAGCGCCTGTCACTACAACCCCTTTCTTTGAGCAAATCGCATCATTAACTCTAGCATCGGCACACTCTCAGCAGGTTGAGCAGCGTGTCCAACACCAAAGTGAGTCTGAGCGAATTGTTGCGGCTGTAACGCAGCGCATTCGACAATCGTTGGAGTTAGACGAGATTTTGCAAATCACGGTAGCCGAAGTGCGACAACTGTTTGAGGTAGATCGAGTGGTGATGTATCAGTTTAAGCCAGACTGGAGTGGATTAGTCGCTGTAGAATCCTTAGCAGAAGGGTGTATGTCGATTTTGGGATTTCACGTCATGGATACCTGCTTTCAATCCACGCGTGCAGCTTACTATCAACAAGGTAATACCAGAGCGATCGAAAACATTGAAACTGCGGGATTATCACCGTGCCATGTTGACCTCCTTAGAAGTCTGCAAATCCGGGCAAACCTTGTCGTACCAATTTTACAGCAAGGGCGTTTGTGGGGACTATTGATTGCTCACCAATGCCGTCATCCGAGACAATGGCAGCAATCGGAGATTAACTTGTTTAACCAGTTAGCAGGTCAAGCTGCGATCGCTATTCAGCAATCAGAACTTTACCATCAATTACAACAAGCAAACCAGGAATTACAGCGCCTTGCCTGTTCCGATGGTCTAACCCAAGTAGCAAATCGCCGCTGCTTTGATGACACGTTAAATACGCAGTGGCAATGGTTGGGACGAGAGCAAAGTTCGCTATCTTTGATTTTGTGTGATGTCGATTACTTTAAGCTTTACAACGATACACATGGACATTTGGCAGGAGATGATGCACTTAGACAGGTTGCTAAGGCAATCTCTCAGACAGTTAAACACCCCGCTGATTTAGTGGCTCGTTATGGCGGAGAAGAGTTTGCAGTTATTTTGCCGAATACTGATATTGAAGGGGCCATTGCAGTTGCAAAAGATATTCAGATCAATGTTAGTGCATTACAAATGCCTCATCCCCGTTCTCAGGTCAGTAAATTCATTACCCTAAGTCTTGGTGTGGCAACCATCACTCCTCATAGCCAATTATCTCCTGCAACCTTAATTGCTGCTGCTGACCAAGGACTTTACCAGGCAAAAGCACAAGGGAGAAATTGTGTCGTGCAGATGGATTGTAAGAATGCTGATGCTAAATAATCCTCTTTCATCCCGTCTACCAGCTTTCGTTGGAAGAATCGTTATTTCCCCCTGACAGTGCCAGTAAATCTTTTTCACAGCTAGCCGTTGCTGAAATGACTTTTTCTGAATTTCAATGGAACAAAAATCTTTTCTTGATTGGATAAATTCAGGGGTAATCATCTATCAGCATCGCTTAAGGAAAGCGGCATCAATAATGCAAAGTTTGTAGTGAGAGCAAATGAAGGCTGAAGCCGTCACTAAAAAATAATCTCAATATTTTTTACATTACTTAATTTACTTCGATTTATTCTCACTTACGTTGAGTTGGTGAAGATAAGACGAAAAGTAAACGTGTGAATAAAATGTTAATGGCTTGACAAGTTGTGATTATATGAAATAATAATCATCTATGTATAAAAAAACTTTGACGATCTCAAGAGATTTTGATATACAACTGTTAAACTGATTCAGTTTTCTGTTCATATATGAATGTATTAATTATTTTGGCTGAAGTCAGCCTGATAATCTTTGTTTTTTTATTACTGAACTGGGTTTTCAGCAAATTATTCAAGCTATTTACTAAAACCTTTATACCTAAAAACGACAATAGAAGTATCAAAACCCTCCGCCGAAATATCACAGGGTTATTGTTACTTGCTTGCGTGGTGTCGTGCATTTTGATTGTAGGTGCTAATGGTTATCTAGTTTATCGGGGCGAAAACCTTGAGCAATACACACTCTTGTTGATTGAGCGTATCCCATCAGGATTTTGGGTGACACTAGGAATTGGCATAGCTCAGAGTATTGGCACTTTGATTTTAGCGGCGATCGCGCTGAAATTTCTCAAATATTGGCTGAAGGTAGCCAGCACTCGCACTAAGAACTTAGAAAAAAATACTGCTGACGATGAAAGTATTGATGCTTTCTTTAACGCTTTGTATGACAGAATCAGCGGTGGAGTCTGGCTTTGGGCTACCATCTTGTGTGCCCAGTTTCTCAAATTACCAGCTACGGTTTCGGAATATTTGTATATCGCCCTGCGAATTTATCTAATCATTGCCGTTGGCTTGCTTATACTCAAAGCAAACGCTGCGATCGTTGATAGTCTAGATGCTCTCAGCATCAGATACTCCAATCCTGATAACCTGCTAAGATTCTACGATCGCCTCCGACACCTAATACCCTTTTTAAAGCGCTGCTTGGAATTTGTGATTTATGTCTGCATGGCAACATTGGTGATTCAACAGGTGCAGTTAATTGCCAATGTCGCAACTTTTGGCCCGCGAATTATCAAAATAATCGGTATCATCTTCATTAGTCGCGTGTTGTTTGAGGTAGTTTACTTACTGATTGAAGAAGTGCTGTTCAAAGAACAGAATCTAACTGATACTCAAAGAAGTAGACGCCTAACGCTCGTTCCTCTGTTTCGTAGTTTCTTACAATACTTAATTTACTTTGGCGCTACAGTTTTCATTCTCTATGCCCTGAGTATCGACCCAACTCCCATACTTGCGGGTGCTGGTATTGTCGGCATCGCTGTAGGGTTAGGGGCACAAACACTAATTAACGATATTGTCTGCGGCTTCTTTATTCTATTTGAAAACTACTACTTAGTAGGTGACTATATTGAAGCCGGAAAAGCCGAAGAGAAAGTTGTCGAAGGTATTGTCGAGGCGATTGAACTCAGAACCACTCGTGTCAGACATCCTAACGGTCAATTGCAGATTATTCGCAATGGCGATATTGGCTCAATTACTAATTACTCCAAACAGTATATCTTTGCAGTAGTAGAAGTTGGCGTGCCTTATGATTCCAACTTAGCGCACGTGTACAAAGTCATTGAGGAAGTGGGACAGCAGTTAAAAGCAGAAGATCCAGATGTACTTGAAGGCACACAGATAGATGGAGTCGAAAGTCTTGGAGAGTCTAACTTGTTGCTACGAACATTGACGAAAGTAAAGCCAGGAAAACATCTTCAGATTCAGCGCGTTCTTCGGAAGATTTTTACGAATGCACTGCAACAGGAAGGAATTATAATTCCCGTGCGCGCTGAAAGTGCCGAAGGTTAATTTGGTTCTTTTTTTATACATTAGATTAAGCGGATTTCTAGTTATTAATATGATATAGAAAATAAATTTGAAGCTTAGTTAAAACGTGTTGATTTATACAAAAATTCAGTAGTGATTGCAATACTTTTCGGTTAACGGGGAAAGGGGAAAGGGAAAAGCGTTGAATTCACCTTTACCCCTTACCCTTTAACCTTTTCCCTGCTATCTTAAATGCTTTGGCAGTTTGTGTACTTGCCAAAGATGTTATGAACAAAATATGGTTGTAATTTGCTAAAATTAGCTTCTTCATTTATTGATTAGGCAAAAAAGTTTTGTTAGCAGTAACGCGGTGTTTAACCCGTTCTCAGTTCTGAGTAAAGATGTTAGATTCCCAACTTCTTTACTCAGCACTACTACCCCAGTCTCTAGTCTCTAGTCCCCATCAGTCTAACCAATTAATTTCTGCCAACTAGCAGGGCCGATAATTCCATCAGCATCTAAACCATTTTGCTTTTGAAAGTTTTTAACTACAACCTCTGTTTGCGGGCCGTAGACACCATCATTATCCACACCTAAACGGTATTGCAAGTATTTGACAACTGCATTACCAGCATGGTTTGGTCTAAGTATTCGTTTTGCCAAAATTTGATTTATAGCACTCCATGTAGTTGTGTCAGCAACTCCAGTCGGCTGAACCCCAACAATAGTCTGAAATTTTTCTACAGCAGATTTGGTGTTAGCCCCTGTGAAGCCATCTTCCACTAATGTTTTACCATTTTTATCAGTTATTTTTAGTCGATTTAAGGCTTTTTGCAGTCTGAGAATCGTGGTATCTACATTATCTTCTTCATCTGGTACAGGGTTAACAGGAACACTTGGCACTTTACCAGTTAAGCCTTTGACAATTGCATTAGCCATTGCTTCAGGATTAAAAAGATTTATATCTTTTTGCGAATCGAGGAAGCAACATTCTATCAAGATAGCAGGCATATCTGTATTTTTCAGAACAAACAAGTGGGAACCACTCTTAACGCCACGATTAAAAAATCCTAACTTGATGATTTCATCTAATACAGGTTTAGCGATTTTTCTACCTGTATCGCTAGTTGCAAATACTTCTGTGCCGTTAGCTTGCCCGTTAAAAGAGTTAAAATGAATCGAGACGTAAATATCTACTTTACTCGCATTAGCTGTAGAACATCTTTTTGAGAGTGATTCACGTACTGTACTAGCACTACTTGGTTTACATACTACGACTTCATTTCCTAAAGCTCTTAATTTGGTTATAACTCTATTACCGACATCTAAAGTTAAATTATCCTCGATTTTAATCCCTCTAGCTCCTGTATCTGGTGGGCAATTGTGCCCGCTATCAATTCCGAATTTCATTATTTCATCCTCAAGTTAATTGTTTTTACACTAATTCAAAACTCTTCTAATTATATAGACAAAGTTTTGTTAATAACTTTGTGAAAATACTTGTTAGCAATGACTGCATTATTTTCAGCATGACTATGCTATTAAACCAAATAAGTTTTTGTGCGAACCTGAGCAGTAACTTTGATTTGGTAAAATCCATTAATTACAAGCTATATTGTAACCAAAAACACAACTATTATAAATTATCAATATCGAGAATAACCAGTAAAATTTTGCAATAAATTGAAATCTAGTAATTGCCTCCATTATTTAGATAATAACGCTTTGTAAAACTGGAAAGCCATGACAAAAGTACTTAGTTAAGATGCCCAAATCCCGAAACCGAACGCACTCCCTGATGTGAATCTGGGTTTATAAGGCCGTAAACCCTTGACAGACTCTACCCTTGGCTTCTTGTTAACCCTGAGCAGCTTAACACATAATGCTTTACAGTATTAATGAATACGCGAGCGCTTCTAGACACACCTGTGCGAGATTTATCAAATAAACTGCTCAAGAAACGAGGCTCAACATGGGATCTTTAAATTTTGTGAAGCTACTGGAGAATTCCATCAATGAACCCGGCTTAGGGTGGACTCTTTGTTTCATAGGGGAAGATCAATCTAGCAAACTTGCAGAACTCACGCAAGAATTGAGAGGGGAATTTTCTGCAACAGGCGATGGAAAAGAGATTTTATCTGGTTTTTCCTATTGGGGAATCGGCCCAACCATCGCCTGGGATCGTGCTTGTAACGATCGCTTCTATCTTGTAATGAAAGAGAGTATAGAATCTTTTAGATATCGATGGCATCAAATTAATTTCAATAATATCAAAGATCGGCAATATCATTATGTAAGTTTAGGTGTCGGCACCGGTGAGAAAGACCAACACATTTTAAGTTTATTGTTCAACGTAAATCCCGATCTCCTCTACTTTCCAGTTGATATGAGTTCGGAAATGTTAAGGCTAGGTGTGCAACAAGCAACGAGAGGATCGCAATTGCAAGGTAGCCATGTATTGCCAATTCAAGTTGACTTCTCAATTGAGAGAAATGTTGACGAATTACGAAAACTACTAGATAGAGTTATCAATAACAGTCCTGTGCTATTTTCGCTCCTGGGGAACACATTAGCTAATTTTCAACAAGATACAGAACTTTTGCAAACTATTTCTAAACTAATGCGACCTGAAGATAGACTACTCCTAGAAGTAGCTACCACCGAAGAATTAAGCGAAGAAGCAGCACAAAATGCTGCCAAAGAATACGCAAAAACTAAATCGTTTAAAGAGTTTGTTACCAGCGCGTTGCTGCAAAATACTGATTTACATATCGACTTAAATAGTGTGTTTTTTGAAGGTACTGTAGAAGCTGATAGAGGAATTTTAATAAAAATCCTGTATCGCAATCTAACTGAAAACAAAATTGAAGTAATGTTACCCGATCGCTCAGTAATGAATTTTGAAGACCAAGATACGATTCGTTTATATCTGAGTCGGAAATATGCTTCTAATGGCATCCAGAAAACTATATCAGACTGCAACCTGGTGCTTGTTGATAGGCTACACACAGTATTGGAACCGCGTTTAAAAAATGGATTTGGCATGGATTTAATCTTAATTGCCGCTGACTCTTCAGGAATTAACAAGAATCCTTCTGTAGCAAATGATATATGGTCTAAAAGGTAAGATGTGATATGAGTATGAAAAACCTAGTGAGTTTTATCACGTTTTTCCCTCTACTTCTGGGATTTATTTTAGCTGCCGTCTGGTGGACTAAAGATGAAAAAAATTTGGAACCAATACTAACAGGTCTGGGATTATTAGCCACAATTACCGGGATTTTTGGCGAACGATGGGCATCAGCTAACGAAAAGAGGATAGAATTTCTGCGTGCCTTACTGAATGAGTGCAGATCGAATGACGTAATTTTATCTGACGAACGATTTAATCCAAACTCACATAGACCAGGACGACCGATAGTTTTTCCGCGATTAATTATATCAGTGACGGAAACAGCGATCGCATCTAATGTGTTTGCAGAACGTCAAGATAGAGAGTTATTTTCGCTTATACATCAATGGCGACATACTGCCAATGAGTTTAACCGGAGATTAGATATTACCGAGTTGCGTACATTTACAAACTTGTCAGCACAAGAAATTCGTTTGCTATACGAAGCGTTACAGCAGTCAAAAGAATTCAATGATGCACTGAATTTAACTCAACATATTACAACTTTTTTGCAATCAAAATATCCTAAAGGTAGTAGTGATAGTGAAGTCCTCATCCCTTCAAGGAACTACTGACCAAAATCTGTGGGTAGATATTTAATAATCAGCCTGAAAGCACGTTTAAAATTTAAGTAAAGAAATATTTCGTAGCTTACAGGCATGAAACGCATCGTCTTGGTTGCTGGGTTTGAATCATTCAACGCTGACTTGTACAGAAAAGCAGCCTTTTTGGCTAACTCTCGCTGTCCTGAGTTGGATATTCGGGTATTTAGCGATCGCGATCTTACAACCAAACGCGCCGAGGTAGAAACAGCACTCGATGGCGCTGATGTGTTTTTCGGTAGCCTACTATTTGATTATGACCAAGTTGTGTGGTTGCGCGATCGCATTGCCCAAATTCCCATCCGCCTAGTTTTCGAGTCAGCCTTGGAATTGATAAGTTTAACCAAGTTGGGTGACTTTGCCATTGGCGACAAACCCAAAGGAATGCCCAAACCAGTTAAATTTATCCTCGACAAATTTAGCAATGGACGAGAAGAAGACAAACTCGCTGGTTACATCAGCTTCTTAAAAATTGGCCCCAAACTACTGAAATACGTGCCAGTGCAAAAAGTCCAAGACTTACGCAACTGGTTAATTATCTATGGTTACTGGAATGCTGGCGGCCCAGAAAACGTCGCTTCATTATTCTGGACACTGGCAGAAAAATACTTAGATTTAAAAGTCGGCGACATTCCCCCGCTAATTGAAACCCCCAACATCGGATTACTCCATCCCGATTATCAAGGGTTTTTTGAATCGCCCCGCGAATATTTGGAATGGTATCTTGTGGGGCAGGCGTCTCGCCTGCCATTCCCGAAGGGCGGGCAAGATGCCCACCCCACAAAACCAGTTGTCGGAATTCTCCTCTACCGCAAACACGTCATCACCAAACAACCCTACATTCCCCAACTAATTCGCAGTTTTGAATCAGCCGGTTTAACTCCTTTACCCATCTTCATCAACGGCGTAGAAGGACACGTGGCGGTACGAGATTTAATGACAACCGACTATGAAATTCAGCAACGACAACTAGGTAATATAGAAACTCCCTCACTATCAAGTGAAGCAGTAAAAGTGGATGCGATCGTTTCCACAATTGGCTTTCCTCTGGTGGGTGGCCCGGCTGGTTCAATGGAAGCTGGCCGTCAAATAGAAGTAGCAAAACGCATCCTCACTGCCAAGAATGTACCTTATATTGTTGCTGCACCACTATTAATTCAAGATATTTCCTCGTGGACGCGCCAAGGTATCGGCGGATTGCAAAGTGTCGTATTGTACGCATTACCAGAATTAGATGGCGCTATTGATACCGTTCCCCTTGGTGGTTTGGTGGGTGAAAATATTTATCTGGTTCCCGAACGGGTGGAGCGATTAATTGGTAGGGTAAAAACTTGGGTGGCTTTGCGGCAAAAACCTGCATCGGAACGCAAAATTGCCATTATATTATATGGCTTCCCACCAGGTTATGGTGCTGTGGGCACAGCTGCATTATTAAATGTGCCGCGTAGTTTGCTGAAGTTTCTCCACGCACTCAAAGAACAAGGTTACACCGTGGGAGATTTACCAGAAGATGGAGAAGAATTGATTCGCTGGGTGAAAGAGGCGGATGAAGCTAATCCTCTTGTGGGGCAGTCGTCTCGCCTGCCCCTAGATAATGGCGGGCAAGATGCCCACCCCACAAACAGTGTCAATGTTCGCACTCTAGAAAAATGGTTGGGATATCTGCAAACTTCCCGCATCGAAAAACAATGGAAATCTCTCACGGGAACTGGTATTAAAACTTATGGTGAAGAATTCCAAATTGGCGGTGTGCAATTAGGCAATGTGTGGATAGGTGTACAACCACCTTTGGGTATACAAGGCGACCCGATGCGTTTAATGTTTGAACGAGATTTAACGCCTCATCCTCAATATGCTGCTTATTATAAATGGCTGCAAAATGAGTTTGAAGCTGATGCTTTAGTTCACTTTGGAATGCATGGGACGGTGGAATGGTTGCCTGGTTCTCCGTTAGGTAATACGGGTTATTCTTGGTCGGATATTCTGTTAGGAAATTTGCCTAATCTATATATATATGCGGCGAATAATCCGTCTGAATCGATGTTGGCAAAACGTCGCGGTTATGGTGTATTGATTTCTCATAATGTACCGCCTTATGGACGTGCAGGTTTGTATAAGGAGTTGGTGGCGTTGCGCGATTTGATTGCAGAGTATCGGGAAGATCCGCAAAAGAATTATGTTTTGAAGGAAGGGATTTGTAAAAAAATTGTGGATTCTGGGTTAGATGCAGATTGTCCGTTTGCGGATGCGAAAAAGTTGGGACTTGCGTTTACTCCTGAAAATGTGCGGATGTTTAGCAATCATGCTTTTGATGATTATTTGGTGGAGTTGTATGAATATTTGCAGGTTTTAGAAAATCGATTGTTTTCTTCTGGGCTGCATACTTTGGGGGAAGCACCGAATGAAGAGGAATTGGCTTCTTATTTGGAGGCATATTTTGGGGAAGAGGAAGGAAAAAACGAAGAAAGAGAAGAAGAGGAAAAACTAATAAAAGATTTGTTGATGCAATCTACAGATGAGTTAACGAATTTGTTAAGGGGGTTGAATGGGGAGTATATTCCGCCTGCGCCTGGTGGGGATTTGTTACGGGATGGGGCTGGTGTGTTACCGACGGGGAGGAATATTCATGCTTTAGATCCTTATCGGATGCCTTCACCTGCGGCGTATGAACGAGGACGGGAAATTGCTCAAAAAATTATCGCCCAGCATTTGGATGAACATGGAAAATATCCAGAAACGGTAGCGGTGATGTTATGGGGATTGGATGCGATTAAAACTAAGGGTGAATCTTTGGGGATTCTTTTGGAATTGGTGGGGGCTGAACCTGTTAAGGAAGGAACTGGTAGAGTTGTTCGTTATGAATTGAAGCCGTTGGCGGAGGTTGGACATCCCCGCATTGATGTGTTGGGTAATTTGTCTGGGATTTTCCGGGATAGTTTTGTAAATATTATCGAATTGCTGGATGATTTATTTCAACGGGCGGCTGATGCTGATGAACCTGACGATCGCAATTTTATCAGGAAACACGCTTTAGCTTTAAAAGCCCAAGGTGTGGAAAATGCCTCGGCGAGATTGTTTTCTAATCCGGCGGGTGATTTTGGTTCTTTGGTAAATGATAGAGTGGTTGATGGTAACTGGGAATCTGGCGAGGAGTTAGGCAATACTTGGCAAAGTCGCAATGTGTTTAGCTATGGCAGAGAAGATAAAGGTCAAGCTAGACCGGAAGTTTTGAATACGTTGTTAAAAACTAGCGATCGCATTGTTCAAGAAATCGATTCGGTAGAATATGGTTTAACTGATATTCAAGAATATTACGCTAATACGGGCGGTTTGAAAAAGGCAGCAGAAAAACAAGGCGGTAAGAAGGTTACAACCAGCTTTGTAGAAAGTTTCTCGAAGGATACCACACCGCGCAAGTTAGATGATTTGCTCAGAATGGAGTATCGCACCAAGTTGGTAAATCCCAAATGGGCGCAAGCGATGGCGAATCAAGGTTCTGGTGGTGCGTTTGAAATTTCTCAACGGATGACGGCGTTGATTGGTTGGGGTGGTACTGCCGATTTTAGCGATGATTGGGTTTATGACCAAGCGGCAGATACTTATGCATTAGATGCAGAGATGGCAGAGAAGTTACGGAAGGCGAATCCTGAAGCTTTTCGCAATATTTTAGGGAGAATGTTGGAGGCGCATGGGCGGGGTTTCTGGGAAGCTGATGGTGATAAGTTAGATAAATTGCGTCAGTTGTATGAGTTAACGGATGAAGAGTTGGAAGGTGTGACAGTTTAGAAGGTAGATGCGTTAAAAGTTCAAATAAAAATTATTGTAGAGACGGCGATTTATCGCGTCTTCACTTAACCGAACCGTATTGAAAGCGATGTCTACGACGGGCTACGCCTACGCTATTACGCTTGAAGCTGTAAAAATTTAAACCTTTGCAGCTAAGATTACTTCATGTATAAGAAAGGCTTAAGTTTTTCTAGCAAATGTATAAGCCCTTGCTGGAAAGGCTTAATACTTTGCAACAAATGTTCGTCCATGTATAAGAAAGGCTTAAGTTTTTCTGGCAAATATATAAGCCTTTGCTGCAATTGTTCAATGCTGTGCAACAAATGTTCTTCCATGTATAAGAAAGGCTTAAGTCATTGCAGCAATTGTTGTAACGAAATTATGAATCTATTTAATACCGGAAATAGAATATGTTCTAAGTGAAATTAATTAAACTTTGAGAAATGTAATTGCAACTGATTTGCGATATTTTCCCATGACAATCAGAAAAAGTTTGGTATAAAACAGTACTAATAACCTAGTAGCAGAGATGCATTATGGCACGTCGTAAAAGAAATTCCACCGCTTTAGAAAGAGCCGATCGCCGGATTGAAAGTATGCAATCTATCAGTGTAGAACTTGACTTTGGCCAAGGATTGACTATACAAGCTTACACCGTGGCAATTAACGATCTCCGGTCTAAGCTTGCTGCTTACAACACTGCATTATCTACCATTGACAAACTTACAGATGACGTGAATAACGCCGAAAAAGTTGTAATAGCGATGTCAGAACAAATGTTACTAGGAGTTGGCAGCCGTTACGGTAAAACCAGCCCAGAATACGAGATGGCGGGTGGTGCTAGACGAGGTAATACCAAGAAGAAGCGAAGCGTACTAGACAATTCCAAAGTCACCAATTCTTTAGCAGCCGATTCTGTGAAGCTTTCTTCTGCAAATGGATCTATGAATCGGGTGTAGGGTGCGAGCGTGAGTTGAGTAAAATCCACTAGGGTTTAGTTCTACGTTAAATTGACGCCTATGGGCACTGCCCATTAGTGTCAACTTAAGCTAGAAATAGCTTATCTGTTAGCTTCCTCACCCGCCTGGGAATCAATTCCCAGGCTAACAGCTAAAGTCTACTAAAGTAGACTAAATATTTTTGAGTATATTTAGTCATCTTCAGATGACTTTTGCTATTAGCAAGGAACTTCAGTTCCTTGCGGGATATCAATTTTACCTTTGTAGGACGGACACCATAGAAAGAATTGAGCGTTTTATTGTGTAGTATATAAAAGAGCGCTTAAAAGTCCTCGGTCATTTGACTACTATGGTTGCAGACCACAGCATAGATTTTCATACGTATCTAGAATCTATCAGCGAGGATGACACATATAGAGATTGGCAAGATTTATACACACCAACTGATGCCATAGACCGTCAAAGACTTGAACCCAAAAAATCGCGCAGACGCTTAGATTTGAGTTTGATGGTGCAAACAGTACCACAGCAACGAGAAGGTGAAGCACCAGACAGAGAAAAAATTGAACGGTTGAATATCCTCGAAGGGTTACGGAAGTATGCACCCGTCCATGTATTGTTAGTAGGAAAACCGGGTTCAGGCAAATCTACAGCTTTAGAACGTTTGTTGTGGGAAGAAGCTCAAAAGGGGAAACAAAGAGAACCAAATCAGAAAATTCCTGTGCTAGTGGAGTTAAGGCGCTACAAAACTTCGGTGCTGGATTTAATTCGGGACTTTTTGACTCGCTATAACTTAGACCTCAACAGCGAAGAGATTGAAAATCTACTGTTTACAGGGCAATTTTTGTTACTTGTAGATGGTTTGAATGAATTACCCAACGATCAAGCTAGACGAGATTTAGACGGATTTCGGCAGAAATACCACCGAGTCACGCCGATGATTTTTACTACGCGGTATTTGGGGGTGGGGGGTGATTTAGGTATTGAAAAAAAACTGGAAATGCAACCCCTCACAGAAGCACAGATGCAGCATTTTGTCCGCGCCTATTCAGAGGTGGGTGATGAAATGCTGCGACAGTTGGCTGGACGCTTGCGGGAATTGGCGGAAACGCCGCTGTTATTGTGGATGCTGTGTGAAGTATTCAATGATGCTAAACAAATTCCTACTAGTTTAGGTGAGTTGTTTCGTTGGTTCTCTGGAGAGTATCACAAACTCAAGGGAGATGTACCTATTGCTGAAGGGTTACGTAACTGGCAGACTGATTTATTGCAGCATCTAGCATTTGTCATGATGCAAGGCGACAATTCGACTGAGTTGCGATTAACTATTGCTAAACAGCAAGCTAGGAATTTTTTAGCAACATTTTTACAGAACAAAGTAGCTTATCCTGATGATTGTGCAAGACGCTGGATAGAAGATTTGCTCAAGTATCACTTAATTCAATTGCGAACAGACGACCAGATTGAATTTCGTCATCAGCTAATTCAGGAATACTACGCCGCAGAATTTATACTCTCACAGCTTGACAATATTAGTGATGAGAGGCTGAAACGGGATTATTTGAATTATTTGAAGTGGACAGAACCCGTGGCATTGATGTTGGGGCTGGTGGGTGATAAAAGGCAGGCTTTACGAGTGGTAAAATTAGCTTTAGATGTAGATTTGAACTTAGGGGCAAGATTGGCAGGAGAAGTAAAGTGGGAGCATCAGAAAAAAACAGTCGATTTAATTTTAGAGTTAGACATTCATCAGTTACTTAAAGTTGAATTTTTGGGTATCAGTCATTCTGAATATGCCGTTACTTTTTTAAGTAATTCGTTGCAGGGTAAAGATTACAATGTTCGTAGAATAAGTGCAGAGGCGTTAGGAAAAATCGGCAACCAAGAAGCAGTATCTGCCTTGATTAAAGTTTTGCAGGATGAAGATTACAATGTTCGTAGAATAAGTGCAGAGGCGTTAGGAAAAATCGGCAACCAAGAAGCAGTATCTGCCTTGATTAAAGTAAAGTTTTGCAGGATGAAGATTCCGTTGTTCGTAGGACTGCCGCACAGACCTTAGGAAAAATTGCTGGCTCTGAAGTTTTGTATCAGATATGGGAATTACAATTAAAAACACCATTATATAAAAACGATGCAATTTACAAAATTCAAGAGCGGTGCAAATTTTATAACCATGAAATTTATTATTCTGTCTTGAATGAGGAAACAAACAACGCCGATCCTTTAACTAGTGTTCTAAAAAAACTTGATAAAACACTCATAACTATGTCAGAAACTCCTACAAATGATTTCACAGGCGCTACCTTTGGCAACATCACAGGCAGTGTTACAGGAAATATCGAAGGTGATAACATTGGCACTCAAAACAATTACGCATCCACAAAAGATATTGCTAAATTAGAAATTGTGCTTGAGCAGTTGCTTGAGAAAATAGAGCAGGATAAACCGACTGTAATCGATGCTCAACCTATTGTGGCTCAAGCTGTTGAGAGTCATCCAGTACTTAAAAATAGGCAAGCGATTGAGCAAGTTATCAAAAATAATCCAGAGTTCAAAGTACGTTTGCAAAGAGCAGTGACAGCAGCAGGTATTGAGACTGTAAAGATTTTATTTGCTCCTGCTGGTATTGCGATTGAAGCGATTAGGGCTTGGAATGAACCTAGCTAGATGTACCCTCCTATTCCTGTTTCACTTTAAGAGGATGTTTTAAAAGTTCTTTAGCCGGTTGTAAAACGTTTTAAATCCCCCTATATTCACCTTAAAAAGGCGGAAACAGGAAATCTAGTTCACTCCCATTGGAAAGGCTACGGTGTGTATACAAGTCGAATTACCCCCCTTAATCCCCCCTTATAAAGGGGGGAAACAGGAAATCTTGTTCCCTCCCCTTGGAAAGGGGAGGGTTAGGGTGGGGTAAAACTGACACGAAAACTCAGTGAGTAAACTATTTCAGACTTGTGTATTTCTTCAACTGCTGCACAAACGCATCATGTTCCGGTGACTTCAACCCCGCTTGCACCACCTCCAACACCTGCACCATCTGATTGTTTAACAGCGCCTCCACCGCTAACCACAAACCCGGAAACACCCCAGAGCGAATAATTCCATCTGCACCGGGAGATAGCGATCGATAGTCACCGTCAATTAGGCAAAACCATTCAATTTTATTCTCGTAAGATTGCCAGATTACGTACTCTAACACTCCATTACGGCGATAAACCTGCTTTTTGCTGCCTGTATCAATGGCTGCACTACTCGCGGCAATTTCAACAATCAATTCGGGAGATCCTTCAATGTAACCATCGCGGCTTAAACGGGTTTGTCCGCCTGCGTCTGGTTCAATAAACAACGCTGCATCTGGCTGGGGTTCATTGTCTAAATCTAGTCTGACTGTTGCGGCATTACTCAAATCAACACCAGGAGTCAGTGATTGGTAGACTCCTAACCAAGTTATCACCCGACTGTGGGGTTTGCCATGAAGCTCATGTCTTACAGGAGATGCGATGTAAACGATTCCTTCAATCAGTTCTGCTTTTTTGATATGGGTTGCAGCCGCATAACGCCGTTCAAATTCAGGGCGAGTTAAGCGATGTCTACGACGGGCTACGCCTACGCCACTTTCAAGCGGAGGCAGATGTCTCTGGGGTGAGTACTCTCTAACCATTTGCCAATCCTTGGAGTTGCCGGATATTTTTGACTTTAGCAAACCTCAGTTATAGCAAGGGACTGGGGACTAGGGACACTTCGACAAGCTCAGTGCATCGCTGGGGACTGGGTGAAAAGCCTTTTTGTGTCTAAATTTTATCATCTGTTAATGTCCTAACCTTTTTGGCTGTTGCTATATCCCTCTTCTGTCACTTTCCGACATAAGCAAGTAGTAAATAACTGAAA
>NZ_JAVRCB010000079.1:0-24369 GCF_034530955.1 Nostoc sp. DedQUE05
TATTGCTGTTTACGCTGCTTGATTGAATTAAAAATGGATAAAGTCGAGCTTAGAGACTATTTTTCAAGTTCTCCAACAAAGAGCGATCGCTATAGTAATGCTCTTGGGTAAAAATTGGTAGGAGACAAGATTGAGACTTCTCCCTTGCTCCTCGGTCACTGAGCGAAGTCGAAGTGCTACTCCCCTTGATTAAAATTCTGGAACGATCGCAACACCATCCCTGAGATTGAGCAACCCTGAAATAATAACTTTATCTTCTGGCTGTAATCCTTCAATAACTTGGTAATTATTACCTTTGATCTCGCCTAGCTTTACTCGCCTTTGCCGAGCTACTTGTTGGGATACACCTTGGGGAGATATCTCTGTTTCAACTACATAAACAAAAGTGTCCCCGCCTACACGAGTCATTGCTGTTGTGGGAATTAAAACTCCGGGGCGCTGATTCCAGAACACTCTAGTCCTGACCAATTGATCTGCACGTAGCTGACCATTAGTGTTGTCAAACAGTGCTTTAATCAGTATCGTTTGTGTTTCATTGCTGGCATTAGGTGCAATAAAAAATATCCTACTTCTACCAAGCTTTTGACCTTGTGTGTTCATCACCTCTACTGGCATACCCTTACGCAATTGGGGCCCTTGCTGTAGCGGCACAGAGATATTCACTTCTAAAGGCCGATTTTGGGTGATATTAACTAATGGTGTAGAAGTATTAACTAAATCACCAACTTTCACAGGGATGTTGCCAACTGTGCCACTAAAAGGAGCGGCAATTTTGTCAGACTGGGGCTGTTGTGTTTGAGGATTTACATTAGATTGCTGCAAAGATTTTTCAGCCTGCAAGATAGAGGCTCGTTGTGCTTGAATTCTGGAATCTATTGCATCCAGACTAGTCTTAGCATTGGCCAGACGATTAGCAAACTGATTGCTAGCCTGTCGAGACACGGCTCCTTGTTCAGCTAGGTTGACAAACTTTTCGTAGTTCTGCTGGTACAATTGCAGATTCGCAACATAAGAGGGTCGTTCTGCTTCTAAAGATTTGAGTGTGGCGCGGGCATTTGCCAGTTGCATTAAAAATGCTTGAGGCACAGGATTATTCCTAGCGATCGCTGCCTGTGGTGTAGAATCTACTTGGAGAATTGGCGCTCCTTGGACAACTGGATCTCCAGATTTGACAAGTATCTGGGTAACTTGACCTTGAATTCTCGGCTGAAGCGTGACTGAGCGCAGGGATTTTAGACTAGCAATAAAATCTGAACTTTCCTCAATTATGCCGTTTTGTACTGTTGATATTTTGACTCTTACCCCTTGAGGTTGAACGTTAGCATTTGAAGGTGCTGAATTTTGTGGAGTGAGTAAACGCCAAACTATAGCTGCTCCGCCCCCTAATAATAAGAGTGCGGCTAAACTCAACCAAAGCCACCGCTGTTTTCCAGAAGGTGGCTCAAATGACGTTTCTGGAGCTTTTTCTCCCAAATCAGTTTGAGGCTCAGGGGATGTCATGGCTTTTGAGGAACTTAAGGAACAAATTAACTACAATTCAATCAAAATTTCATCTGTCGTTCTTGAAATTACTGATTTGGCATGAGGTTTTGCGGCAAATTATGTGTTATCCCATCCAAATATACAGTTTTGATGATTCTGTCTAAATCTACCGAAAGGTGAATCCGCTCCTGAAATTTCTGACTTCAACTGTATCCTTCAAAAGTTAGGGATAATTTTATCGTAATCACTTTTATCTACAGCAGATTTCAAGTTCGGGAGGTACGCAAGTTAAGTCTGTTACCCAGATATAAAGCGTATTTTACTGCTGAATTCAACTATAAGTATAAATCAATACTAACGGTTCGCTTGTTTCAGACATTGAAATTCAAACTAGCTAGCACAATCAGCTCGCTGCATTAAACTCATTTTGTATTAAGTAGTAAGAATAACTGTTAAATATTGATGCAAAATCGGGTAATTTCTTGAATTTGCTTCGGAAAGTTTCAGATTATGTTTTCAACCATTAATAAATTTCAGGAGCAAATCTAGGTGTTAACTTCAACCTTACTCGCTGCTGCAACCACACCTCTGCAATGGAGTCCTACAGTTGGACTGATTATGATTATTGCTAATATCATTGCCATTGCCTTTGGCAAATCTACCATCAAGTATCCCAACGCAGAACCAAAACTACCCTCAGCCAATTTCCTTGGTAATTTTGGTGTACCAGCGTTTTTAGCAAGTGCTGCCTTTGGCCATATCTTAGGTGTGGGCGCTATTTTAGGGTTGCATAACCTGGGAAGAATTTAGGTTCTTACTCAAGTTAGCCTTTATTTGATGATTCTTTTGTCTCCAGCTTTGAGCCAGAGAGTTCTAACTCTCTGGCTCTTTTTTATGAGACACTAAGTAGTATCAGTATCTCAACGGCATGACAGATATAACAGATTTATCAAAAAGAATTGCCAGCAAAGGCGATAATCCGCTAATTTTGCCACCTGTCAACTTGCAGTCACAAGAAGACGTAGAACTTGAGCGAAAACTGCGAGAACTCAAGTTTAAACAAGAACTAAGAAAAGATTGGATTTTATTTATTGTCAGGGATGTAGTAATTTTTCCTGCCGCTATCCTTTTTATTTTTGCTGTCAGTGGTTATTCCCTATTTATGCAGATTCATAGGTGATATATCTGGCTAAAATTTTTAATCGACCGCAGAGGCGCAGAGTACACAGAGAAAAGAGAGATGATAAGTAGGTAGACATAATTAAATACAATAAAATAAACTCTTAGTTTGTAGTGAGTGATTTATCGCTCAGAGCAATGATTATTAGGACTAAAGTCTTTACTACAAACTTTAATTTATTTATGCCTAAATACTTAGAGGATGTTTGAAAAGTCACGATTGATGTATCAAATATTTTTTACCCCACCCTAACCCTCCCCTTATAAAGGGGAGGGAACCAGATTTTTATTGTTTCCCCCCTTTATAAGGGGGGACTAAGGGGGGTAACAATGCAATTAAAATCACAGCCAATCACTTTTCAAACAACCTCTTAGAGTTCACCAATAATTTGGAATTGTTGTAAATTATTTGTTTTGTCTCTGTCTTTATTTCACTCTGCGTTCTCTGCGCCTCTGCGGTTATTTAAAAAATCCTACATCAGTGCAATTGCGTAACTAATTCTACAGACGACGAAGCCAACTTGCTACAAGTAGACTCATCTTTATATCCACATAAATTTTACTGGATATCAGGATTACCGTGTTTGGTAAATCTGCAAAAAAGTAAGTACCTGATGAAAATAATCTAAAAATATGGGGCTTTTAATATTTTCTGTTGCTTTAGTTGCCATTGTTGCTGTAATTATCATTAATGCCTACAACGATTTAGTTAAGTATCGCAACCGTTACAAAAATGCTTATTCTCAAATCGACGTTCAATTACAGCGCCGCTATGATTTAATTCCCAACTTGGTGGAAACTGCCAAAGGGTACATGAAACATGAGCGAGAAACCTTAGAAGCAGTTATTGCCGCTCGGAATTCTGCAATTAATGCTAGCAGTCGTGCGGTACAAAATCCTGGCGATCCCCAAGCGATGCAACAGTTGGGCAATGCTGAAGGGGCGCTGACGGGTGCGTTAAGTCGGTTGATGGTACTTTCAGAATCGTATCCAGAATTGAAAGCCGATCGCGCCATGACTCAGGTAATGGAAGAATTATCTTCCACTGAAAACCGGATTGCTTTTGCACGTCAGGCTTTTAATGACGCGGTGACACTTTACAACACCAAGAGCGAATCTTTTCCCAGCAACCTGGTGGCAAATACATTTAACTTTACTGTTGCTGAATTGCTTCCTGAAGCTACCCCAGAAATAAGAAATGCTCCACGCGTATCTTTTTAGGTGTCTATGAATTTCTTTGAACATCAGGATCGGGCACGCCAAAATACGCAACAATTAATCGGGTTATTTTCCCTGTCGATCGCAGTTATGATTATGGCGATTTATATTGCCACTTTATTTCTGTTTCGCATGGCTCCCCGTGTTTGGTGGCATCCAGGCTTATTTCTCTACGTAGCTGGGATTACAATAATTGCGATCGCCATCGGAAGTTTGTATAAAATTGCCTGTCTCCGTCAAGGCGGAAGCGTCATTGCCCAAGAGTTAGGAGGAAGACTTCTGCTACCAGAAATGGCCGATGAACAAGGGCGACAACTATTAAATATTGTCGAGGAAATGGCGATCGCTTCTGGTATTTCTGTCCCACAAGTTTATCTCCTCGACAAAGAAACCAGTATTAATGCCTTTGCTGCCGGATTTTCGCCCAATGATGCTGTAATTGGAGTTACCCGTGGAACTTTGGAAAGCTTGAGCCGGGATGAGTTACAAGGAGTCATCGGCCAC
This sequence comes from Nostoc sp. DedQUE05, assembly GCF_034530955.1. Taxonomy (NCBI): domain Bacteria; kingdom Bacillati; phylum Cyanobacteriota; class Cyanophyceae; order Nostocales; family Nostocaceae; genus Nostoc; species Nostoc sp. DedQUE05. The sequence continues at coordinate 4,384 of NZ_JAVRCB010000079.1, forward strand.
GAATTTAGTCATATTCTCAATGGAGATATGCGGCTAAATTTGCGTTTAGTGGGACTACTGCATGGGATTTTATTCATTTATTTAACCGGGGAATTGCTCTGGCGGCTTCGCGATAGCTTCCGCTTAGGAAAGGAAGACAAGGGTTTACCTATTTGGGCGTTTGGTTTGGCACTAATGGCCATTGGCGGTATCGGATTACTTTGCGGACGCTTGATTAAAGCCGCCGTCTCTCGCCAACGCGAATTTCTCGCTGATGCTTCAGCCGTACAGTTCACTCGTAACCCCAACGGACTTACCGGAGTCTTCCAAAAACTCCAACAGATGGATTCACGGTTAATATCGCCCGGAGCAGAAGCCTCTAGCCACATGTTTTTTGGCAATGCCCTCAACCCCTCTTTCTGGGAAGATATGTTTTCTACCCACCCACCCTTAGCAGAACGTATCCGCCGCGTTGGGGGTTTGAACGTCAGCAATTTAGCAGCAATGCCATCTCGCAATCAAATGCGTTCCCCTTCCCAAGAATCCCTAACAATGGGCTTTGCTGGTGGTGACAGTGCCACACCAAAACAGGTTGTAAACCAAGTTGGAAGCGTTACACCAGAGCATTTTGCCCATGCTCAAGCGCTGTTATCGCAGTTACCAGAATCTTTGCGTTTGGGTGCGCGGGAGCAACAAAGTGCAATAGCGATCGCTTTAGCGTTAGCTTTAGATACAGAAAATCTCCAAATTCAAGAACGTCAAATTGCTTGGTTACGAGAGGTACAGCCTGCTGATTTGGTAGAGAAAACCTTGGAATTAAGTAGCGAAATTAATCAGTTAGATCCTAGAATTCGCTTACCACTTGTGGATTTGGCAGTCCCTATATTGCGCCAAAATGCCAAAGAATGCCAAAGGCTATGCAAATGCGTCCACGGTTTAGTTGTAGCTACGGGAAGTTTATCGCTGTGGCATTTTGTGTTGCAATTAATACTGTGGCATCGTCTGCAACCTAGTATAAATCCTGCATCTACTACAACCGTAGAATTCACCTCCATCGAACAGATTTGGCCAGATAGTCTATTAATATTGTCCGTAATTGCTCGTGTCGGACACTCCCAACCTAATGCGTCCACTGAAGACATCGCCTATGCTTTTCGTTCTGGAGTTTTTCGACTTCCCAAAGCCGGAGAGCAAGAAAAACCAGAAATGCCATTAAGTTGTAATTTTACTGAACTAAAGAAAAGTATTGAGCGCCTGCGTCTTGCCACTCCCAAACTCAAACAATCTATTGTTGATGCTTGCGCCCACACGGTACTACTAGATAACAAAGTTACTCCTTCAGAAGCAGATTTACTCAGAGCGATCGCCATGACGCTAGAGTGTCCCATCCCCCCATTTTTAAATTCTCAGCCTAGTGTTTCAAAACAGAAACAACCTTCTCCAAAACGAACTTAATGTAACGAGTGAGACACAATGATTTAGGGGTTGCTAAAAAATAAAAAGAAGCTCACACTATCTAGATTATCTAACTAAGGGACTTTCAGAGAATAAAATAAATAATGGTATAAGACTCATATTTGATTGCGTGAAAAAAACTCAGTACACCTTTATTCCTTCTTCCCAGTCCCCAGTCCCCAGTCCCCAGTCCCCAGTCCCTAGTCCCTACGATTAATTCAGAAATCAAATGGGATTGCTATAGAGACGGCATATTTCTGACCAAGATTTAACTTAGACAGATAAAAGTACTTGGTATCGGTACTTTTGTCTAGATTAGTTACTACCACAAAAAAAACTGTCATAATTACAATCAGGTAAATAATCACTTGAGAAATATATTAAGAATAGCGATTCAATAATTTTTTCACGCTAATACTAATTCTGCATGAAAATGCACATAATAAGACCCCCCTGTAGTCCCCCCGATGCCTTGGGAGGACAGCGTAGCTGGGGGGTAAATATATGCAGCTTTACAAAGAAATGGTATAAAGTCTTAAATATTATTAGAAATTGAACTATTTTCTGCAAACAACAATTTCAAAAAACGTGAGATATATTTTTGATGTATTTTTTTGGTATTTATAGTTGAAATTGTTAGGTTTTATGTTGAAAATAACAGTGTTGATTTTTGTAGTTTTGTCTATGTTTTATATTCTATTTTTAAAAGATGCTGACACATCTATGGTTTATATGCTTGGTGCAATAGTTTGTACACTACTATTAATAAATACTAAACTCTAAGAGGGTGTTTGAAAACTTTTGAGAGGTCACGTCGATTTTGGATTAATCTCTACTTTAAAGAAGAGGCTTCGTTTCAATAATGATTTTTTTAAATATTCTCCATAAATGGAGAGGCTTGAAACCTTTTTTAGATTACAGATTTTGAGTTTAATCCTTGTATCCTTGCATCTAAAATCTAAAATTGTCTCGGTCAAATTTTATGCCAAGTACAAGCCTTCGTAACCAGCTATTTGTTGCACTCACCGGATCTAAAGCTTGGGTAAGGTTGAGTGGGGTAAGTAAATACCCAATATGTGAAAAGATACTACAAGTCATTAACAATGGTAATAGTTAGGGACTTCCATAAAATAAACTATTCCCCCAGCAATAATCCTTTTGGTGCTAATATTCATTCCCTAAACAACAACTTTAAATGCCTGGGAAGAGGTGTCCAAAAGCACAAACTTCCAAGACTGCTAAAAAATTGGTGTTGCTAGATTCGCATGATAGATGATGATACCATGCTAGAAGGAGCGGTGGAAGCCGCAGTCTTTCTTCAAGAGAGCAGCTAAATTTCTTTGCCCTAACTTAGAGCGATTGTCCAAGGTTTTTCAGATCGTGAAAAACTATAAGGAGAAATCCCAATGAACTACGACATCAAAGACAAAACCATTTTGGTTACGGGCGCAAATCGCGGCATCGGCAAGGCGATAGTTGAGTCGTTTATTGAACACGGAGCCACCAAAGTCTATGCGGCTGTTCGTCAGCTCAACAGTGTCTCCTCATTGGTTGAACAATATGGCGATCGGGTAGTACCAATTCAGGTTGATTTAGGCGATCCCCAATCTATTGTTGCTGCTGCTCAAACTGCCCCAGATGTGCAAATAGTTATCAATAATGCAGGAGTCTTTCAAGCTGGAACTCCCTTAGCTGAGAATGCGATCGCCGCTCTCGAATTTCAGATGAACATCAATGTATATGGATTGATCTACATGGCTCAGGCGTTTGCCCCAGTACTCAAAGCCAATGGAGGTGGTGTCTTTGCCCAAATCAATTCTGTTGCTTCGCTCAAGGGTTTCCCCGACTCTGCCACTTACTGTGCCTCAAAAGCTGCGGCCTATTCAATCACCCAGACATTACGAGAACTATTGAGTAAGCAGGACACGCTTGTGCTAAGTGTTCACCCTGGCCCGATTGCCACGGATATGAGCGATGCGGCAGGAATGAGTGAGGTTGCAGAGCCACCTGCACTTGTGGCAGAGGGGATAATAAAAGCTCTTAAAGCTGGGGATTTTCACGTCTTTCCTGACTCGGTGGCTAAACAAATGGGCGATGCTTATAAAAGCTTTGCCCAAAACGTCATTGAGGTGTCGTCAAGTTAACTACATTGCCGGGTAACGCTCTAGGCAAGGGTATCTGGGTATTAAACAGCAAGCCCAAACTCTTCTCGATTGTACAGATTCACTACTCCTAATTCACCAGCACCCCATCCACGCAAGCGATACTCCACTGCGGAAACTTCGCCAGCAGTTTCTTAACGACAATTTGCAAAACCGGATTGTTATAGCAAGGGACTGGGGACTGGGGACTGGGGATGGTGGGGCCCCCTCTGGGGATAAGGGGTAATGGGGACTGGGGACTGGGTGAAAAGCCTTTTTGTGTCTAAGTTTTATCGTCTGTTGATGTCCTAACCACCAAGGCTTGTGCTATATTTCAGCATTCCTGCAAGAAGTCAAACCCCGGATTCTGCCCCGAATTCGCCGCAACGCATGAGTTTGTGCATACGCTCCGGTCGCAGATTTGACCTTGCAAAAATATATTTTTGCACTCTTAGGGAAAAGGGACTGATGTTAAAGGGAAAGGATTTTGAATTTCTTTACCCTTCTCCCCCGCCCTTTATCCCCAGAGGAAACCCCACCTTCCCCTTTACCTCGACAAATGCCAAGAAGTCTATTTATTTCTTAGAAGTCTCTAATCAAGTTGCAAATCCTATAATTATGAATTATGAATTATTAATCATACAGCCCAGTAATTCTCGCCTTCAGGTAAGGTAAGGATTTCAACCCCATCTTCAGTTACAGCTAAGGTATGCTCGCATTGAGCAGAAAGCTTGCGATCGCGCGTTACCGCCGTCCACTTATCGCCCAGAACTTCGACTTCGTAAGTACCTTCATTAATCATTGGCTCAATGGTAAAAACCATCCCTGGTCTGAGGCGCTTGCCCTTACCGCGTGTGCCATAGTGGGGAACATCCGGCGCAGTATGGAAAATATTACTGATGCCGTGGCCAACGAAATCTCGCACTACAGAAAAGCCTTGTCCTTCAGCATACTCTTGAATGGCTGCACCAATATCGCCAATGCGTGCCCCAGGCTTAACTTCAGCAATACCTAGACGCAAACATTCTTCTGTCACCTCTACCAGCTTTCTCGTTTTTGGGGAAGGAGAACCAACAAAAAATGTCTTGGATGTATCGCCGTGATAACCTTCAACAATCGGTGTGACATCAATATTAATGATGTCACCTTCCTTAAGGATTTGCTTGGCGTTGGGAATGCCGTGACAAATTACCTCATTTACACTGGTGCAAATAGATTTAGGATAACCCTTATAGCCAAGGGGTGCGCTTTTTGCTCCATGCGCTTGCGTCCAACGTTCGGCTTCATCATTTAGTTCGAGAGTGCTAACCCCTGGTTTCACAAAGGGTTCTAGATGCTGGAGAAGTTTAGCAGCTAAACGCCCAGCTTGACGCATTTTCTCTATTTCTCGTTGGGATAAAATAACAATTAGTTCAGTTTTCATTAACTTTTATCTAAAGTATCTTTCATAAACATAGTTAACCCTGTCTGTGCAGCTCTTTGTGCAGTATCAGCAACATGCAGGGTATACAAGCTTTCCTCTGGGGTAACGTACAAAGGAGTCCCGTCAAAAAGATGGTCTAACACCATATTCGTGTCTTTGGCGAACAAACCCCGACGAGGCCCCACCTCTATAGGTGTTGTTTCCCCTGGCTGGACGAATATTCCGGTGTCACCATCAAAAATTAAACCACCTTTTTCACCGTGAACTTCAAACTTACGTTCTGATTGCCAAATACTTTCGCCTTTGCCATAGACTACTTGGGCTAAAAGTCCACTGTTAAAGGACAGTTCACTAGTGCAGAAACAGGTTTGGTAGTATTCCGGTTCTATTTCCCAATATCGCTGATGACAGTTAACACTAAATACTGTACCAAATAAATCGATGAGGCGATGTAGGCGAGACAGGGCACCAATTAAGGGAAAGCCGAACAACTCGTGGTTATAAGTCCATTTGCGGGGTGCAGGATTTTGAGGATTGATGGTGCTGTAGCGAACATAAAATACCTCACCAATTTTGTCTAAGTTTTGCTTCAAAGCTTGATGCAAACCACCCAAAAGTTCCAGATGTTCAACGTGTAGGAGTTTTTGTTGTGCTTTGGCTAAGGCAATCAGTTCCTCGGCTTCAAATACATCCAACGAAAGAGGATACTCTACAATCACATGTTTGCCGTTGCTAAGTGCTGCACGAGCGATCGCACCATGATCTCGATTAATAGTAGAGATCGCTACTAGGTCTATATCTTCACGCCCTACTAGCTCTTGCCAAGTACTCAAGACTTGAATCTGGTAGTCTCTAGCAAAGGTTTCGGTTTTTTCTCTTGTATGACCAACAACTGCGACTATGTGCGATCGCCGATCGTGGAACAATGCCTCAGCCCGTAACTTTGCCGCATACCCAGTACCTACCAAACCTACACGCACTCTTGCTTTTTCCAAAGCTGCTTCTGAATTATACATGATCCTCATTAGTTCTGTTCTCGATCTTCCCACGCTTCTAGTAGTCAGATTCTCTCTTCATGGGATTCACCAGTCTAGACTCTACAACATTCGTCCTACCCTCTCAAGGATAAATAAGACTTTATTTGAAGCTAGATAGAATTACGTGTACTCAAAAAGGAAGACTTCAGAAGAAAAATACCTTTTTTATTCATAATGTCAGACATTTGTCAATATATAGCAACCGCCAAGGCGGTTAGGACGCAATATATAAGATATGCTCAATGGCATCTCGTAAACAATCAAACTGGTCTAGTTTTTTGCGGATTCGACTTTTTAGCCAAGACCAGCATTTCTCAATCTTGTTAAGGTCTGGAGAATAGGGCGGTAAGTATAGAATTTCACATCCTGCGTCCTGAATCAGTTGTTGAATGCGTCCACCTTTGTGAAATGTAGCATTATCCATTACTACAAATTGTCCAGGTTCGAGTGCTGGAAGCAAACAAGTTTCCAACCATGTTTCAAACACCATTCGATTACACGCTCCTTCACAGGTGAAAGGAGCTATTAGATTTTGGTTACATAGTGCTGGAATCATGTTCACCCGTCCCTCACGTCGTCCTGATTTAAGTGCATGAAAGCGCTGCCCTTTTTCATTCCAACCGTAATCATACTGGTCTCGGTTATCCATCCCAGACTCATCGAGGTAAACAATCTTCTCCGTTGGTAGGGTGGACAATTTCGCTATAAACGTCTGCCTTTTGTGTTCATCGCGTTCACAGTAGCCGTAGGTCTTTTTTTTCGAGTGAAACCAATTTTCTTCAATGCCCGTGAGATGGTGCGATCGCTAATTTGTCCCTGCCAAAGTGAGGCCATATCAACTTGGGTTTTATCCCCATGAGATGAAGCAAACTCACGAAATTTTTCCCAGTCGGTGATTTTATGACCATTTCCGGGAGGCTTATTAGGCAAGGCTTGGAAGTCGCCTGTTTCGGCTCGTCGTTTCAGCCATAAATCTATGGTGTTGCGACTGATATTGAACAGAAGACTTGCTTCGCTTTTCTTTAAGCCATCGAGTTCGATGGCTTGAATGACCTTTTGGCGAAGGTCGTAACTGTAGGGTTTCGGCATATGTACAGCGATCGCGCTCCCCAGCAAAAGGAAAGAAACTATTTCCAGTTTATGCCCAAACCGCCTTGGCGGTTGCTATAATAATGAACAAAAAAATGGCAAAATAAAAATTATATCTCTACTGTTATAATGGGCGCATTTAAATCAGATTAGAAAATGAAACAGCCCTATTTTTTAAAGGAGCTGGTGAATCTCTTCTACGTAAGTTCTACAAAATATCGGTAACATTAACCTTACTCATGTTTACGTTTTGTTTATATAATTTTTTTTAATCACAACCTGGCTAGGGTCGAAAATAATATAAAGAAAACTTATCGGGATTAAGTAACTAAATTTCATTACTAATCGGGTTCAATTTCCAGTTACATCGTTTAATTTTTCTCGTAGTATCAGAATTGAAGCAAATTTGAACCAACGGCTAATTCCACAGAACAGCCGTGACCTTTGCCTTAAGATAACTTATACTGCCGTTTGTAAAAGAGAGGATTTCTCAATGCCAAGTTATAAAGTGACACTAATCAACGAGGCTGAAGGACTTAACACAACAATTGACGTTGATGACGATACCTATATTCTAGATGCTGCTGAAGAAGGTGGTCTTGACTTGCCTTATTCTTGCCGCGCTGGTGCTTGCTCGACCTGTGCAGGTAAAATCATCAAGGGTACTGTCGATCAGAGTGACCAGTCATTCTTAGATGATGAACAAATAGAGAAAGGATATGTACTGACTTGTGTCGCCTACCCAACCTCTGACTTAACTATCGAAACTCACAAAGAAGAAGACCTTTACTAAGAGTTAAACAACTCAAACATAAACCTCTTGCAAGAGTTACTAATGTTGACAAAATACAAACAGGATATCTAGAGTTAACACCCTTGCAATGCAATGCCGTGTGTACCTCTGAAGGCGACTTTGAAAAAAAGTCTAATTTTGTGTTGAGCAGGAACGCAGTAAATGTTGTGTTCCTGCTTAATTTTTTAAGTATGGAGTTTCCTCTCTATTTTTTGCCTCTTCTTAACTCCCGACTCCTAGCGAAAAATGCAACTTGAATGCCAATAAGCTTAAAGCTTAGTCTCTTTGTTGAGAATTTGAATCTGAGTACCAGGATAGTAAAATTGGAGAATTTTTGGACTTGACCAACCTAGTTTAGCTAAATTTTGAGCGCCAGTTTGACTCAAGCCGACTCCATGTCCTAATCCACCACCAATAAAAGCGTATCCCCAGAGTTCTGGTTTGCCTTTGTTCAGGGGTTCGATGTAAAAAAGCGTACTTGTAGGAGCGGCAAAAGCACTGCGAACTTCGTCTTTGTGCAAAATAAAGGTACTGCGATCGGTTTTAACCGCAAGTTGCAGGATACGTCCACTCTGGCTGCGCTCCAATACTGCCATAGCCTGAATTGTCTTAAATTTGGCATGGGGACTGTTTTTCACCTGTAAAAACTTCTGCAAGTCCTTGATAATATCTTTTAAAGGCGTTTCCTTATGCCAACGAAACATATCCCACTTGCTTTCATTAAATCCTTGTTGCGTATTAATAAATTTCTGAAAATTCTTTTCATCTGCTAAATTCTGCTTAGACAAGTCCCAAAAATTAGTCGGAGCATCCAGTACAGGGCGCAGATAGGGACGATCTTCGCCATTCCAGACATCGCTAAAGGAAGCGGTGACGCCACCAGTGGTAGAAGAATACAGGGCGTCTACGAGTTCATTTTTATAAGTTAGTACTTTACCCTTAGTTGAGGCGATCGCCTGGTCTGTTTTAGCAGCTGCTCCTTTTAGCCCATAATAAACTTGGCAATGAGTATCAGCACATAACTGATAGTTATCTGCGGCAAACCGACGTAAATTCCTCAAGGCATAAGTCCGAGCGAGAATTGCCTGAGCTTCCAGCGCCGCTTTTGGTGCATCTGTTCCGATTTCGTAAGGTACAACTCCACGCAAATAAGTTTCTAAAGGTACTTGGTTAACGAGAGTGTATGTGCCATAAGCATTTGGCTGCAAATTCATTCGACCGGCATAAAGACGAGCAAACTCTTGTTTTTCGGTTTTATTTACCCGAATTAAGTTTTTATCAGTGCTAATTTCCAAGTCATTTGGGCTATAGCGATTACCATCCACCACCCAACTCACTCGCGGCACTTGCTTCAAAACTTTAGTATCAAGATATACTTTTTCTTTAGTAGAAGCTTGGATGTTTTGTAATAACAAGCGTCGCAGTAAAGGGGTGCTGTAAACATCTCGTTTAGCCCAAACCTGCCAGCGTTCTGGCTGGGCTATTTCCACTTCCATTCCCTGAGTACGCCATTTATTAGCACTGTCTTCCGCAGTTTCAAAAGTGCGGTATGTGCCCAAAACTACTACTTCTTCGACTGCTGACTGGGGTAAAGCTTGCATAACTGTTTCCAGCTTTACAGGATTTTTCGTAAACAGGACTTGCTGCTTATTGCCCACTTGAAATTTTAGCTTTAAGCGATCGCCTTTTATGGGTTCCAGTTGCAGCTTGGCTGTGGCTTCGGCGCCAAATCTTTGCACAATCCCAATTTTCAGTTCTATATCCTGGATGTTGCTCTCAGGCCCTGATGCAGCAGTCAGTCCCAATAGACAAAATGTTGTAAGCACAGCGTGGGGAAAACGCCAAAATGAAAATTTCATGGCTACCTGATAGGGAAGCGATAGCGAGTACTCAAGCGTCTTCTGCCCCTTAATGCGTCGTTGGAGCTGATTTTCCAATTGCTTTGTAGCGCGGTTTTTTTGTCGCATGAATGCTCCAATGATACCATTACCAATTTTGCCCTAAATACTAGTTGCAAAACGAAGTCATAACGACTATGATTTATTTAGAGATAAAAAACAGAACTAGTTGGATAAACTCTTTATGGTTAGAGTCCAAGAAATTCCATTAAATCAGATAAAACGGCCATTGCCCCGTACAAACGATCCAAATAAAGTACAAGCCTTAATGGAATCGATTGCGGAAATTGGGCAGCAAGAACCTATTGATGTCCTAGAAGTAGATGGACAATATTATGGCTTTTCTGGTTGCCATCGGTATGAAGCTTGCCAGCGTTTAGGCAAAGAAACCGTTTTAGCCAGAGTTCGTAAAGCACCCCGTAGCGTTTTGAAGATGCACTTGGCATAGAAAATGGGAGTGGGCATGGGGCACGGGGAATAGGGAGATGAGGGAGAATAATTAATAACCAATGCCCAATGACGGCAGTTGCTCCACTTGGGGAGACCCCTTGGCGCTAGCCTCTCCCTTTGGGAGAAGACTGCACTGCCTCCCCAATGCCCAATGCCCAATGCCCAATGCCCCAATTCCCAATGCCCAATTTCCAATCCCCCATTACATATAACCTAATTAGGAGAATATTATGTCATCGAAAGTAACAGTCAAAAATGTAAATATCGGCATTGACGAGGCGAGTAGGGCTAAAATTGCCGATGGTTTATCTCACCTGTTAGCTGACACTTATACACTGTATCTGAAAACTCATAACTTCCATTGGAATGTAACGGGGCCGATGTTTCAAACATTGCATTTGATGTTTGAGACCCAGTATACAGAATTAGCCTTAGCAGTTGATTTAATAGCCGAAAGAATTAGAGCGCTTGGCTATCCTGCACCAGGAACCTACAGCGAATATGCCAAACTGAGTTCGATTCCAGAAACTCCCGGAGTTCCTAAAGCTGTGGAGATGATTCGCGAACTTGTGGAAGGACAAGAGGCTGTAGTCAGAACTGCACGGTCTATTTTCCCGGTGATAGAGGAAGTTAACGACGAACCTACCGCCGATTTATTGACTCAGCGGATGCAAGTACACGAAAAGACAGCTTGGATGTTGAGAAGTTTACTGGAAGAATAGAAATTAGGGAATAGGGAATAGGGCATTGGGAACTGGGGAGTTAGGAGTTAAAAGTTAGGAGTTAGGAGTTATAACAATTATTTCCCAATGCCCAATGCCCCATGCCCAATGCCCCATGCCCCATGCCCCAATCCCCAATGCCCCATACTCAAAAGTTGCAAGATTTAATGCAACAGGTAGGTATTTCTAGTTTTAAAGGGCTGAGTCGCGCTGCTGGTGTCTCAGAGCGTCAACTTTTACGCTTACGCCAAGGAAAGTTAGAGCAGATGCGGGTAGATGTGCTGCTTAAGCTTTCGCCAGTGCTACAGATGCCATTGAATGAATTAATCGCAACTTTTTCAACCGTAGAGTTGTTACCAGAGAAAACAGCGCCTACTCAGGAATTGTTACAAGAAATTACAGATTTAAGAAGAGAGTACGATCGCTCGCAGCTTCAATTAGAACAACAGCGAGAATTATTGCTACAAGAACTCCAGCAGTCGAGTTTGCAACTGCTGGAGTCTTTATTATTGCAATGGCCAACAGCAGCACAGAAAGCCCAGGAGAATCCTCAGCTAGCAGCAGTCAAAATAGTACCCTTGGTGCAGAAACCCCTGGAAAAGCTGTTACAGGCGTGGGGAGTGGAAGCGATCGCCCCTGTGGGAGCAGAATTACCTTACGATCCCCAACTGCACCAATTGCTGGAGGGAACTGCACAACCTGGAGAAACAGTCAAAGTACGCTACACTGGCTACCTTCAAGGTGAGAAGCTGCTTTACAGAGCCAAAGTGAGTCCTGTTTGAGGGCGTGAGCAGTAGAGACGCGATTAATCGCGTCTGTACAGGAGTAACAAATTCATAACTCTTTACTTTTTGTATTATTTGTCGATAAATGACAGATATTGGGAATACTAAAATAGCAAAGGCGATGCCTTCGAGAAAACTTCTTTTAAAGCCTTGGTGTCGGTTCTAGCTTGCTTGGCGCTGTTTAAACCTAAATTTTTGGCTCTAGAGCGGTAGTCCAGAGGTAAATTTTTTCAATTATGTAAGTAATTGGACATAAATAAATGTAGATCCTAGTTACTATCATAAATACTCACGGAGGAAAAGCTGCTGCTGGACTAGGTTTAGCTATACGTAAGTGTAGTTCAGACTGTTGGAATTTTGAATTGCTTAATGACAGCTACGATCGTGAGATTTATTGGAGAATTTCAGTTTTGCAAAAATCTTTGGGAAATAATCTGAAAAGCAGTAACTTCAGCTTGTATGTAAGTAAGTATATATTTAAATCGAGAAGATGCAAGTAAGTCGGCGTTCAAAAATCAACATACATGATATAACATCAAATCAACGAACTGCTTATAGATTGGTCATTTTAACATCTTTACAAAACTAAATATACCAGTTGTCGATCGTGACAACTTACTTAGCTGGTTGATTTATAGTTGGTCTATTTATAGTAAAAAAACTATACATAATTAAGCTAATAATTTTTTTAATTACAAAAAAATAGATTCAAATTTTTATAATTAATCTTTCTCTATCCCGATTAATTATCAATTATTAATCAATATTTAATCTTAAATTTTATTTTACAAGCATTTTTAAATGTTCTATAATAGCGAAATCAGAGTATTATTTACATAAGTCAGAGTGACATAATTATGAGAGAGCAAGTAAAAGTTATTAAGCTCAGTGGTAATTTGAATGCCACAACTTCACAAGACTTTCGACAAAATATCACAAACATTCTAGAAAGTGGTGCGAAAATTGTGTTAGTTGATTTTAAAGATGTAACGTTTATGGATAGTTCGGGTTTGGGAGCTTTAGTATTAGCTTTTAAAACCTTGCGAGCCGCAGATATTAAGCTTGTTCTCTGTTCAATTAATGAGCAAGTCAGAATATTATTTGAACTGACTAATATGGATAAAGTATTTGAAATATTTCCCAGCCAAGATGCATTTAATCAGGTTTTAGTCTCTAATACGTAATTAATCAAACTTCATTTGCAAAATAGATAAATCATCATCAAAAGCATCTTTGGAGTTCAGAGCTATTAAATAACTGAGTACGCGATCGAGTTGGCTATCAACAGAACCTTGTAAGCTAACCAGTAGCTGAATAAAAGCATCCAAACTCCAAAGTGTGCCGTCTGATTTAGTTATTTCATAAGCGCCATCACTAAAAATATAAAGGGTACTGAATTTTTCAATATTGCAAAACCCATCAACATATTTTGCCTCTGGAAACATGCCAACTGGCATACCAGGGGTTTTTAGGAGTTGAACTTCAGACTTTCTTGGAGATGTGCCGGTTACTAAAACTGCTGGTGGATGACCTGCACTAGCATAAATTAACTGGCGGTTGATTCGGTTGTAAACTCCGTACCAAATCGTAAAGTATTTATCATTTTGATAATTCATCTGAAAAGTGTCATTTAAAGCCTTCAATACATCACTAGGTTGATAGTAATCAAGACCTTTGAGCGCACGGGAACGCAGCAAATTCAGCACTGAAACAGAAGGAAGAGTAGCTTTGAGTCCATGTCCGGCAGTATCGAGTAGGTAAATTGCCAGATAGTCATCATCGAGCCAATAGTAATCGAAACAGTCACCGCCGAGTTGTCGTGAGGGAATGAATCGAAAATTTATATTGAAGGGTTCAGTCATAGAAAGAGGTAGCAGCGATCGCACATATTCTGCTGCTTCTGACATTTCTGATTCTAGAAGCAACTTTTGAGCCTGCAAATCTCTACTCAACTGATGCAGGCGTAATCCTGCTCTTACCCGTGCTTGTAATTCATTATGCTCAATAGGTTTAGAGATAAAATCATCAGCACCAGCGTCTAGACCTTTGACGCAATCGGCAACGGAATCTAAGGATGTTAATAAAATAAAAAATGTGGTGAAAAATTTGGGGTCTGTCTTAATGTGGTGGCAAACTTCCAGACCATTCAACCCTGGCATGATCCAATCACAAATAATTAGTGCTGGACGATAAGCTAGTGCCTTTTCTATTCCTTCTTCACCGCTACTGGCAGTAACTACTTCATAACCCTGTTTTTCCAACATCCTTTTCAGGAGTATTTTTATTGAATAGTCGTCATCAATTATTAGTATTTGAAACATATAAATTTGTTGAAAACACTCATTAATAATTTTTTGCCAAAATCTAAAATAAAAATATGATGTCAGCTAATAAGCTAGTAATATCAATATAGAAATGCTGCTATAGTGCTATTGTACCTTGCGGATACTGCTTCTCTCTTGGCGTTAGCCTCTCCCTTTGGGAGAAGGGGAGACGCTAGCGCAACGGAGAACTCTTAAAGTAGTCGCTACATATCTATGTATGCAATATATTTTGATTCCTCTCTCTTAAAAAGAAAGAGAGAGTACCCTTCGTTGTAGCAACAGGCTTAAGGATTTGAGGATTTGGTCTTTATTAAACTCAAATTAAAAGCACTATAACTCATTTCTATTTACCGATCGAATTTACGACTATTTAACAGTCATAAATATTATGGTGTTCCCAAAGGATTTAGCCATAAAAGAATATTGCTTTTTAACTGGTTTAAGTCACGGTATGCTTCTTGTTTGAACCATTGCCCTAAAGCATCAAAGGGGGTAAAAGATGTTCCCGTTTGCCATTTAATATCTTGACCCAAAGGTGTTGTATGATTTCCTGGTAACGTTTGTGCTGTCACCATCTCATCAAAACGTTCTTGTAAGATTTTGGTTAAAGCTGCCGATTGATCGATGGTGTCATTACTAAATTTTATTAATAAATTGCGCCGGACATTGTAATGTTCTTGGACAAGTTTGTTAGTTTCCAACGGCGAAGGGGTAAATTCGATTTTGAAAGTAGAATTGAACTGCTCTACTAGAGGGATAGCTTCTTTAGCGGCGTAGTTGTTGAAGGATATTAAAATATTCCCTGCACGTTCTACTTTAAACAGGCTACCAATCAGCAAGTGGAGTTTACAGCCCATACTGTGTCCAACGCCGTAGATGGGAAAGTAAAGCTTGCGTAATGCCCTAGAATCATGCAATCGTTCGAGGGTGCGGTCAAAGTTTAACAGCACAGATTTGGCGATCGCAGTATGATCCAATGTATTGACGAAAGGCGTAGCAATTACAACGTAGCCTTTACTTGCCAGTTGTTCGAGCAACCAGCGATAAGTGATGTGCGGTGCAGTGGCGACAAATGCACCTCCTAAAAAATGAACGATACCTATGGGATTTTGGGGAATGATTACCCAGTTCCCTCTAATTTCTTTCCAGTCCATACGGATAAGCGATCGCTTTACGATTATTCTTTATGTTAGACCGGGGATTGCAACCGTGGGAAAGATTATGGAAAAAAGCCATTGAGAATATTTTACTAGCAGACTGGAAGCCAATTCACCCAGCAACCTCTATGGATTTATCAATAGCATCTACGCTTTCTCTAACTCTTACTGAGTACCGAGTGAATTTACGAGTGCTTTCTAAATTCCTATTACAAAACTTAATTACAAATTATCTTAACGTTGAGTCTGTAATCTTTTCATTTCGTATTGCACATCTAATGCAATTTGTAATGCTTCATTGAGTAACCTTCCATGTTCAGTAGCCTCCTCTGTTACTTGCATCGCTGTTAAAGTTGCTAAATTGTTGACAAATAGTTCTGTATTACTGAGGATAAAATTCTTATTTTCTCTCAAAATCCTTTCTGTCTTCAAAGCGCGAACTAAATCAGTTTTGGTAAGTTTAAGCGCTTCGATTACATCCTCTCTTTCCTTGATAATCACTTCTGGATTACCAGCTTCTTCTATTTGGTCATTAATATCTATAACTCTAATAACAGTATTATATCTATTAACCTCGTTTAACAGGATTTGCAGAGATTTTGTCATATTAGCTTTAACAAGCTTACTTTTACTTTTCCAGATAAAATACAAAATACTTTGCGTCAGACCGCCAACCCAAAGTCCTAAAAAAAATAATAATATCCATGATGGAATTGTTATCCACGTCACAAACATTTTAATAATTAGATCGAATAAAATATAGACAAAAAGAAATGTAGAAAATCCAATAAAAACTACAGTCGCTCCTTCAGAGCTTTGAAGTTTTTGTATATATACATTTACTAATCTCTTGAGAGGATTTGTAATGATTATAAGTTTCTCATTGACAGGTAAATTAGTCAGCTTTTGCAGATCGTTCTGACTAATTTCCAATCCCTGTAAATCATCCCGCACAGCTTTTAAACCCTTGCCAGAATAGTTATTTAATCTAATATAGCAATCAAATTTCTAGAATGCTGGCATTTTATCTAAACTTTTTCAAGCAAATTAATACTTGTAAACAATGTCAATAATTTTTGTACAATATGATACTCTTTTGCCAGGATAACTATTTACTCCTAAATTCTGAATTCAGAATTTAGGAGTAAAACCACTCCGCCTCCGGTCAGTTTCAGATGGGGTTTAAATCCCCGTCTGAAAATGTCTTTAATTTTGAATTTTGAATTTTGAATTGTTAATATTGCTTGTATATTTTATTTTTTGTCAGTCCCTAAAGGGTGTTTTACTCCTGAATTCTAGATTTTGCTGTCACTATCTTCCCAACTTATTAGGAATACCTTCACAACCACCAGGAATAGTACCTCTAGTTTTCTCGCCACCCCAAGTGCAACAGTAGTTACGTGTAGACTCAGACATTCGTTGTACGTTGCTGAAATCGGCATTTTCTACCACAGCGCCGGTTTGTTCGCCGGTTTCATAATCTGGTGGTTGGGTGCGACTGCGGGGTGAGGCTTTATCTACTACACCATAGAATAGGCGAATCCCGTTGATGTCAGCATCATTGAGATTCGCACCATATAAAATTGTGCGGGAGAGGTTGGCTTTTACTAAATCGCAACCGCTCAGATTGGCGCGGACAAGATTAGCTTCGCTCAGATCAGTCCAACGTAAATCAGTACCAGAAAGGTCTGCTGCGGCTAGCATTACGCCTAAATCGATGACGCGCACACCTTCGAGGCGGTCTTCTGCATATCCGCCAGTTCCATCAAGAATGGCTCGACCTAATAAGCGATCGCGTTTTAGGGGTGACAGTAACTTGGAACGTGATAAAAAACGGAGAATTTTCGCTTTCCCACTACCATCGACACTACTTAAAATTGCCGCAGTGCGTCCTTCAGCGATCGCTCTTTCTTGGGGCCAATCTTCTAATAATCCTTCTTCATCTAATACCAAGTCGGAAACGCCTTGGAAGTAGGAATCAATTGTCTGTTGCTGGGTGATGATATTTTGCTGAACTGTCAGCATATTTTGCTGAATTGTCAAGTCTTTGGAAATAACATATTGTCGCCATGCTACGTAAACGGCAATGATGGCGATCAGAATTTGCCCCAAAGCGCCAAACCATTCTGCGAGGCTACCAGCAGTTTCCCAGTTAATCTGGCGTCCTAAAAGCAGCAAGCGATCGCCTACACCTGTGAACCTGATCGTGCCGATAATGGCTACTATTAGTCCCAAAAAGGCAACAAACAGGGTACGTTCTTGGGGTGAAAACCATTCGTCTAAAACTTCTTGCAACCAAGGCAATAATATCGCCAGGGATAGTAGCAAAGCCATCAGTGTTCCGATAATGCCGACGATCCAATTATTGAGGATAATTCCAGTGAAGGTAATGGCGATCGCGATTAAAATAATCAGCAATGCTCTCGGCTTAACTGTGAATTGCTTGCTAATAGGTTGTTTGAAGTCAGAACGGGCTTGTTGTAAAGCAGTTGTATGTTGCGGAGATTGCAAAGACCGAATTGCTGCTAGTGCTTGTTGTGTCGCTAGTGCTTCTGAGGCTAGGTTTTTCTCATTTGCACTCCCGTCAAAGTCATCCGGCTGCAAATCATTTTCGGGGTCTGGTTCTGGGGTTGGTAGATTAGAGGAATTGGATTCAATTGTCATGTTTTCTATTTTGCCCCAGGAGATTAAGAACAACATCTGTTTTATCAGAAATTGCACTCAACTCAAGACTTGTATTCCATACAATACTTCTGGAATTTTAAATTGTTAATTTTGATCTACAGTTTGGATTGTCAACATTTGAGGGGGCGTAGCATCAGGTGGGTAGAGAAAATCCACTTCTACCAGTCGGCGCTGTCCAGGAGATATTTTTAATTGAGCAAGCGGTTCTCCCATCTGTCCCCGTTGTTGAACTAAATGGCAATATTGAGTTCTGGGTAAGCCATTATCGTCATTGTAGCGAATACGAACTGTGCCTCGGAAAAAGACAGCTGGTGCGGGTGGTGAAAAAAAGCGAAGCCCTGGTTTACTTAACTCATCTTCTTTGATAGGCGTTTGGAAAAGTACATTTATAGTTTGCGGCTTATCCGTATTGTTGAATAATGGTAGAGAGATGTTGTATTCAATGCCGTAGTTGCCGTGAGCTTCGTAAGCAGTACCAGGATAACGCGCTACGAGTTTAGCAGTTTGGTTTTGTCCAGTACCCATTTTGCCAGCTAAAAGGGTACTTAAACCGTAGGAAAAAGCTTGTCCTGATTCGGGAATTGTCAGGTATGAACTATTAGAGTCGGTAACTTGTGCCTGCCAACGAGAGCCAACAGCTACTCCCGCTACCCGTCCGTAAATTTCTGTTGCCCCTGCAAGTTTATCTGGAGGACTGGGAGCCGATTCGCGGGGCCCTGCAAAATCACCATTTTCTAATAAATTCTCCCATTCTTCTAAAGTAGGCGCTCGTTCGCTACCATCGGCATTGGGTTTGGCAAACATGGCCAGGTTCGCCAGATAAACAGGACGATCGCTATACAAACGTAACAAAGTAGAACGTCCATTCAATGGCGGCGTTAAAGTCCGCACTGGAATTGGATGATTCATTAACATCCGGCTTTGTTTTGGTGGAATTACCAACTGGGCCGGCCATCCTTGTCGTCTGACTCGCAGCACATCATTCATGACGCGATCGCCAGGCCCTGCATAAATGTTTCCCGAATTATTTGATTGCATGGCGGGAAGCTTGACAAAAGGTGCATCAGGTTGACTCACATAACTAGCTGCTTGCAATATATTGACAGTTGCAGAGCGATCGCTGGGATTGTAAACAATCACTCCCAAATAAAGAGTCCGCAAATCATCTGGTGTCTCAATCGCTCTAGCAATATGGTGAGAAAATAAATCAAACCTTCCCTGAAATGGAAAGTTTAGGTGGGCGCTGGGGAATTTTTTGCCTTGAGGAGGAAATGTAGAAAGCAGAATTCCTTCACTTTTAACTACTTCTGGATTATTACTATTAAATACTGGTACTTCGTCAAGATATCCTGTTAAAGGTCTTGTTTGTTGGGGAACGAAGATTTCCTGCGGTGCAGGAGAAGGCGATGCTTGAGCTAAAAACAAATAGGAAATAAAATTAAGCATTTATTCAAAAAGCAATTTATCGCTGAAGTTCAGAATACAGCATACTTAATCTCCCCCCAAGTGTGACAAATTAGAGGAGGTTTGCCAAAACTCTCACCAAAGTAATTTAATTGGAGCGATCGCCTTCAGTTGCCAGTCTGAGATATCCCCTATTCCTGAATGTTGTCGAATCGATGTAGTTGCATGATTTGCCTTCTTTACTAACTAAGTACAGCATTTCATTAATTCATAGCGAATTAAATTCGGCAATACCCTCCAATGACAATGCGTCGGCCGCCTTGTTAATGCGTCGGCTTGCATTGTTAATGCGTCGGCCGCCTTGTTAATACATCGGCTTGTATTGTTAATGCGTCGGCCGCCTTGTTAATACATCGGCTTGCATTGTTAATGCGTCGGCTTGCATTAAAAACGCTACACTTTACGCAAAACTGTACTAAGTAAAGAGTTGTGCTATCTAGAACATTGAAAACTAACCCTTTCAAGGTGACTTGTAAAATCTCTTTTTTCTCTCTGGGCTGCGCCAGTTGCTACCCTTCGGAAACATATATTGTGGGGTGGGCATCTTGCCATTGGTGTCAAGTTAAGGCAGATGCCCAAATGTC
>NZ_JAVRCB010000080.1:0-23548 GCF_034530955.1 Nostoc sp. DedQUE05
TCACTTGACATTTGGGCATCTGCCTTAACTTGACACCAATGGCGAGACGCCCACCTCACAAGATTGGATAATTTATTTCTTGGTAATCCCTAAAACAGGGTTTCAAAGCCTCTCCCCGAAGCGGAGAGAGGTTTGGAGAGGGGTAAAAACCACGCCACAAAACGATAAATCAAGACTTATGTATTTTTCTTTTTTCGTATGAAACCACCCTGCTTCCTTACCAAGGAAGGGGGAGAATTTAAAGCCTCTCTCCTGCAAGGAGAATTGCTATTAGTATGCTTCATCGACGAAATCCTTGGCGTTGGTCACGTCGAAGAGTCTGTCTTTGAGAATAATCCGAGGAGGAATTTTCTTGCCAGCAAAATACTTTTCCATCGTGGCGAAAACAAGCGGGCCAAAACGCGGGTTCGACTCGACACTAACACCAAGCTCACCACGAATTATCGCCTCAAGTGCAGTTTTTTGACCATCGATTGAACCGACCATTACATCCTTACCAGGCTTCATACCTGCGGATTTGAGAGCCTGGATGGCACCCAATGCCATTTCGTCGTTGTGAGCATACACTGCGGTAATGTCGGAACCTTTGGCCTGGATGATGTTTTCCATTACACGCACTGCCGCAGCTCGCGAAAAATCCGCTGTCTGCGTGGCGATGATTTTCATGTTGGGATAACTAGCGATCGCATTACGAAACCCCTTAGCCCGATCGATTGCAACCGATGAACCCGCTGTTCCTGTGAGTTCCACGATGGATGCCTTACCGTTGGTCGCCTGGGTTAGCCATTCACCAACGCGGCGGCCTTGGGTGATAAAATCCGACCCAAGAAAGCTGACGAAATGTTCGCCTGGTCTTCCTGCTGCTTCACGGTCGATGAGAAAAACCGGTATTTTTGCTGCTCTCGCTGCTTCGAGGGCGGGCGTAAGACCTTCATACTCGCGTGGTGCAAGAAATATCACATCAACTTGTCGTGCGATTAGATCCTCAATGTCGGCAAATTGCTTCGATGTCTGTCCCTGAGCATCTGTCATCAGAAAATCATAAGTTTTCTGACGCTTGGCGGCCTCCTCCTTAATGCTGTTGGTTTCGGCAATGCGCCACGGCCCAATGTTTTCCGTTTGCGAAAATCCGACAATTTTTTTTGTTTTTTCGCGTATACAGCCAGACAGCGAGAAAGCCGAAACAATAATTACAACGTAGGCGCTAAATACCAATAACTTTGGCATATAAGCTCCGATATCTACAGCTCAAAAGCCTAAACTTAGTATAGTACATGTGTATGATGCGTAAATCCTAATTATTTTCTTAAATACTAGATTTATGGATTCTTCTCAAATTGAAACAGGTGCGCCTCTTTCTATAGAAATTGCTCAGATTGCTTCACCATCCACAACACTCTCTCCTAGCTCAACACTCAACCCTCGTATTCCTAAAGATGCTGTTCGCACCAGTTTGAGTGCTTCTACTATCGATGGTGTTTTCGCAGCACTTTTCTCTATTGGTACTGGCGCAATTTTGCTAGGTAATTTCTTGGTGGAGTTAGATGCCAGTCCAGTGGTATTTGGCATGGTGAGTTCTATCCCCATGTTGGTGAATCTTTTTCAGCCGATGGGTGCTTATTTGTCTGAACGCAGCACTAGCCGTTTTCAGTATTCGCTTCGCACTCATGGGATTGGTCGGCTACTATGGCTGATTTTAGTAATTGGCATTGTTAGCTTTAGTTGGGGAGGGCTTAATTCCAACCAATTAGTGATATTGTCGCTTTTGATTCTCGTATGCAGCAATTTTTTAGGAGGATTAGGAGCCGCATCTTGGTTGAGTTGGATGGCAATGTTAGTCCCACGGCAATTACGAGGTAGATATTTCGGGCTACGCAATAGCCTTGCTAACTTAACCGAGTTGGTCGGTTTGCCAATAGCTGGTCTTGCTGTATCACATTGGTACGGGGGAGCTATTCAAGGTTATGGGGTGGTTTTGTTCTTAGGCATTATCTTTGGAATTGTGAGCTTGGGGTGTCAGTATTTTCAGGTTGATATAAACCCTCAACTACAAAATACTTATTATGCTAACTCATCTCAAACCAGTGAGATTCAGTCGGACTTGGCACCAAATGAACCTGGTGAGATATCTGAACCAATCTCTCTGCCGCAAATGTCAACTCCTCAAAATCAGATAGATAGCAGCATTTGGAAAAACTCTAATTTTTTGGTGTTTCTACTTTATTTCGGCTCATGGACATTTGCTGTTAATCTAAGTGCCCCGTTTTTTAACCTCTACTTGCTAGACACACTGAACTTGGATGTGAGTTGGGTAACTTTCTACAACAGTCTGCGAGCAGGAGCACACATGCTAATGCTGATCGTCTGGGGTAGATTAGCAGATAAAATAGGCAATCGTCCGATTCTAATTTCTAATGGAATTCTCATTGCAGTTATACCTTGGCTGTGGCTGAAGATGGGTTCTAGTCCTCTCGATCTCTGGCTATGGTTGCCGCTGTTACACCTTTTTATTGGAGCTAATTGGGGAGGAGTTGACTTGTGTAACAACAATCTTCAGATAGAGATTGCACCAGTGAAAAATCAGTCTATATATTTTGCGATCGCAGCAGCTGTTGCTGGGGCAAGTGGTGCTTTAGGAGCAACTATCGGTGGCTTCATCGCTCAATTTGCTGGGTCTTTTGGCATAGCAGAAGTATTTATTGTATCTGGTGTATTACGATTAGCTTCACTTGTGCCACTCATTGTTAAAAAAGACTTAGGTAGTTAGAATGAAATCTCTTTGTTGCGGATATGAACACAAAAAGTTGTACTCAACTTGGAGATTTATCCACCTGTAGGAAGAACTGCTAACTTATATCTTTACTTTACAGTAAGAAAGATTTTTAACTTAGTGACCAAGTTAATGTCAGTAAAGCAGATTCTAGAAATCTGTTATTACATAAATCTGACTTTATTCGTTTTTTCGTAATGCTTAAGGTAGACAAATCAAAAATCACCACCCAACAAGTTGAAGCTTTCGAGCGAGACGGCGTTATCTGCGTCAAAAATGTTTTGGATGACATCTGGGTAGAACGGATGCGAACAGCCGTTGATAAGAATGTATTAATCCCCGGCCCTTTAGAAGTTAAGGGTATTCCCAGACCAGAAGGTCATGTGGAACATACCAGTAGCTTATGGCTCACCGATGCTGATTTCCGTGCTTTGGCTTTTGAATCTCCGCTAGCATCCCTCGCCGCTCAAGTCTTGAAATCAGAAAAACTGAACTTTTTGACCGACGGTTTCTTTGTTAAAAAGCCGAAAACAAACAGCCGTGTTGGGTGGCATAACGACCTACCTTACTGGCCTATACAAGGCTGGCAGTGTTGTAAAATTTGGCTGGCTTTAGATAGTGCCAACCAAGAAAATGGTCGATTAGAGTATATCAAAGCCTCTCATCAATGGGGCAAAGAGTTACGTGAAGGATCAAACCCCTCCTGGTTTGTAGAGCCAGAACCTCGCGAAATTTTGTCTTGGGATATGGAGCCTGGAGATTGCTTGGTTCATCATTTTCTGACAATTCATCATTCAGTAACCAACATATCTTCTACACAACGACGTGCAGTAGTTACCAATTGGACTGGCGATGATGTTACTTACTATCACCGCCCGAAAGCATGGCCTTTCAGACCTGTTGAAGAAATTGATTTACCAGAATTGAATTCATTCAAAACCAAAAAACCTGGTGAGCCGATAGACTGCGATATATTTCCTAGAGTTGAACTGCATCGCTAGTTGGAAATCGCTACTACTGTGTCAAGTTTAAATTGATCGAGAAGCAAGTTCGTAGTAAGTTCGCGCGATCTTCTCCCAAAGGGAGAGGCTTCTCTTTCAGAGACGCTAACCCAAAGCGTCTCCTAAACCAGGGAGTTTCCCTACGAGCGATTAACGAACTCGAAGGGTAATCCCTCTTTTAAGAAACAAGTCAAATCCTCTTCCCTTCTGCCTTCTGCCTCCTGCCTTGTTTCTTAGGAGAGGGATAAGGACTATAGTCCTTATTTTTTCAACACGAAAATGCTTACTACAAACCCTCAAAATATGTAATCGCTAGGATGTAATCTTATCAAGTTCATCAAGAATGTTACTATCTATATCAATGTCAAATTTCCGAGCAAAGTGAGCAGATGATGCAAGTAAATTTGGCAAGTCTTCCATAAGCAATGTCTTGGGATGACAGCCTCCTTCTGACCAATCAATGTAGCGTCGTCGGTCGTTTTGCAGCTTCAGATGAAATGCATTAGCAAGTACAGTTTGAAAATACGACTCATCTGTATACTTAAGCTTACTGTAGTACAAGGTTAAGGCATTTTTCTTACTGTGAAAATCGATAATGTATTTAGCAGCTTTACTATTGGCACAAAACCATTGACTTCCACTGAAACAAGCAAGTTGTTTTGAAAAAGGAAGGAATGGTTTTGTCAATAGTGGATGTTCTAAGCATATTTCTAGATTCAGATGTGCCAGATATGTTTTTGAGTAATGAAAAGAAAATGATTTTGTACAGTATCGTTGATAAGAATTTTTCAGCCAGAACATATTCGGTTTTAGATCAGATTTATAAGTTTTATATGTGATTTGCTCGTATTGAATATAGGCATCATATTGACTTGAGGCTAGTTCGTCCAATATTTGCTTTGCAGTTTTAATGGGATAGTCTGCGCCACTGAGTAATACAAACCAATCCGGTGGATTTGGAACTTCATACATTAATTGAAGTGCTTGTATTGTGGCTTCTACTAAAGTAAAATCTGCCCACTTTGTTTGTAGATGAGGGCGTACTAATAAAACATTTTTTGACAGGGTATCTACAGATAAATCACATTTTGAAAAATCATGGTGACACACAATTAGAGGATAGTTAAACATACTATTTAACTTATTTATTAGTCTGTAAATTTGTAGAGGTTTTGTATGAGTTAGTAAAATAAAACCTATAGGATT
Source organism: Nostoc sp. DedQUE05 (assembly GCF_034530955.1). Classification (NCBI taxonomy): domain Bacteria; kingdom Bacillati; phylum Cyanobacteriota; class Cyanophyceae; order Nostocales; family Nostocaceae; genus Nostoc; species Nostoc sp. DedQUE05. Next base: position 4,978 of record NZ_JAVRCB010000080.1, read on the forward strand.
GCTGGGAGAATTAGACATTTGCTTAAGTTGTGTATATTGAAAATATTTTAAAATATGTATGTTTCTGTGAATAATAGTTTCTCGGTTGAGTGAGGTATAAGCTAATCGTCATTTAAATTGCACCATTTTCATGGTAATAAAAGCTGCAAATCTTCCCCCTTGCTCCCTGCCCCCCTGCGATCTCAATGTGCTTTCTTATATGCTTAACAGCTTAGTAACCCCTCCCAACAAGCGAGGAGCTTGCTCTGATGTACCTCATGTGATTAGGAAATGCTATAAACATTTGTTAGTAGTTGAATAAGGGTTTAGTCTAGCTGCATTCAAATAGCGATAGGAGAGCGATCGCAGCATTAATCAGCGATCGCTCTCCAACCCACTACAAGCAGGAAAACCTATAGCAAGAAATTCACGAGCAATTCTGCAACACCTTTTGATTACTGCCCAAGGTTTCATTGATAGCTGCGATCAATAACTCATCTAAAGGAATTCCGGCTGCTTTCGCCATAGAGGAAATCACACTTTTAGGGGCAAAAGAACAATACAACCCGGCTTCTAAGAACCAAGGTTCTCCCTCTGGGTCGATGCGGAAGTCAAATAAACTGTAGTGGCGACAACCCAAAGCCTGATGACACTTCTTAGCTACTTGTTGAACCTTTTGGGTAATTGGATCGTTAGGGTCTACAATCCAAGACTTTTTATTATCTTTAGCAGCAAAACCCAAGTTGCCATCGTCCGTTTGTTTGAGTTTTTCAGCATGGTTGCGGATGGGTTTGGAATGGGGGTCTAACAGATACTCTTCAAGGGGTAAATTTACTAGTTCCCCATCTCTGACAATAATGCCACATCTGACTTCTCGACCGAGTTCAATAAATTCTTCTACGATGACCTCATCTGAATATTCAAATGCTTTCTTCAGGGCAGCATCATAGTCGGTAGCTTCTTTGACTAAATCCATCCCTAAAGAGTTATCGGAACTTACGGGTTTAACGATCGCTGGAGGTGTAATTGTCGGCGTGTCTCCTTGGCGAAGCAGTTCTCCACGAGGCACTTTTACCCCTGCGGCTTCAACAATTGCTTTAGTTCTGCCTTTGTGCGCCGTTATTGCCATGATATCTGGAGTATTGCCAATGTAAGGAATCTCCAGCAAGTCGAATAAAGCGCGGTATTCAGTCATTCCAGGGATACAAAACATTTGTGGTAACACGAGGTCAATGTTTTGTGCTGTTAGAAACTGTATAGCATCAGCCAGAGTCATCGGTTTGGTGTCAGCAATATCTTTAGAGCTGAGGGAAGGAGGAAATCGCCATTGGCGATCGGGTGTGATGTATGCAATTTGAAAATCATATTGCGATCGCTCTGCCATTGCTGCGAGACAGTCTTGGGCATAAAGGCGTGACAAATCACAGTAAAAATTATTGTATGCAGACCCAACTAAATGAAGGATACGAAGTACTGGCATGATTCATCTTCCTATGTATTGTTAGAATTTATATAGCGGTTCTTAGTTGAGTGGGCTATAAGAACCCCACCCCCTCGCTACGGTTGTAGACACATCTTGGTAATGAAGCCCAAACCCTGGATTTACCCCCCTTAATCCCCCCTTGGAAAGGGGGGAAAAAAGAAATCTAGTTCCCTCCCCTTTCCAAGGGGAGGGTTAGGGTGGGGTAAAACCCTGGTTAATCAGCTATTTCAAACTTGTGTGTACACTGTAGGCAAGCGAGGAGGGGGCTATGATGTACTGAATTCTTCTTTAATTTACAAATTATTTAATCGCCACCTAATTCCACCAGTTTGCCAATGTTAAAATCTATTTTTACCCATCCTTTGAGTTGTTGCAGATTCTTCAGTAAAAGTAAGGGAATCTGCCAATGATGCAAAGTCAAAAATGGTACAGGATCGTCAAGACTGTAAATAGCATCAGTGCCCCGCACTAAAGTATTAACCGATGTTTGCAATTGTTTCCAGGAACGGATACCAGTTAGTCGCCAGATTTCGTGATATAGGAAGTAAGTCGGCTTGCTACTTGCTAAAGGTTCCAGAGGTGCAGCTAGGGGAGTTTTACCAAGATAGGCGTCTGCAACACCGGGGTGATTGTAGAACATTGTAATTGCCGAATGGGTACGAGGATTGCATTCAATGGCGTAAACTGTACCGTCTTCAGCTTGGATAAAGTCGAAAGAAACTTGTCCAGTCAGTGCCAAACTCTTGACGAAGTGTTGCACCCATTGACGAATTTGGGGATTTTCGACGTTTTCATAGTTGATTTGAAAAGCAGAAGAGTTTGAACAGCAATGCAATCTTAATTCCCCATCCCGCACTGTACTATGTGTGCATAGCTCAATACCCGGAATAAACTCTTGCATAATCCAAGGTTTTTCTGGACTGATGGGTAAACTGTTGACAAAGGCTGCTGTCTCTTCTGGGGTGTCGCAGGGAAGTTTGGTTAAATTTAAGCGGCGAACGGAGTCGTAATCAATACTTTTAAGAATATATTTGCGGGTTTCTTGACTAAAATCGAAATTGATAACTTGTTGAGGATCTGTAATTTTAAACGATTTGGGGACAGATAAGCCAAGCGATCGCGCCCGATCGGTAAAGGCAAATTTATCATCTAACATTTTGGTTATATCTGGATCGAAGTGGAAAACTTCGCAGTATTCTGATAATACAGGTTTTGCTAAAGAGTCATAATAGCTAGCGACAGGACTGCATACAGGGACATAAACGTCAACCTTTTCTTGCTTGACGATTTCTACTAGCGCCTGGATATAGCCTTCAGGATCTTCTTGTGGAGCCGGAACTGTATAAAAACGACTCACCGCTTTTGAGAATCTATGACCAGACAACCAGTATTTGTGACCTTCAATCAAAATAACTCTGTGTCCTGCGGCATGGAAAGAGCGGGCAAGTTGCAATGCTTTAGTCATCTTGGCTCCACTTACCAAGATAGTCTGAGGATGAGCAGCTACGATCGCTTTTTTCGTAAATGGCGATTGCACAATGCCCCACAGCAAAGATATCAATACTATCAACGCATTGAACGGCAAGGCTATTAGTAATAATGTCAGAGTACCAAGAGTTTTGAATAGAGCTACTACCTTTACCCTAACACCTGTTGATGATGTTGGAGATTCAGGCAGAGATAAAGAAATTGATTGTGCCATAAGTCTTTCCTTTGTGTTTATTGTAGAGACGTTGCATTGCAACGTCTCTACAAACTTTGTTACACCACGCGTCTAATTAGCGTTATACCATCTCGGATGGGTAATAGAACTTGTTCTACACGAGGATCGGCGGCGACAACGCGGTTGAACTGAGCGATCGCTTCACCGTTGGCGGTGCGTTGTTCGGGTGGTAGGTAAACTTGTCCCTGCAACAAAGTGTTATCCACACAGATTAAACCGTCGAGAGTCAGTAAGTTACTATCCAAAATGATCTGGAAGTAATCTACATACTCTTTTTTATCTGCATCAATGAAGATCAGATCGAATACTTCTTTTCTAGCAGCCAGCTTGTGGAGTGTTTCTAGAGCAGGTGCTACTTCTACAACAATTTTGTCGCCGTGGGGAGACTCACTAAAGCAAGCTTGAGCAAATTCAGCAACATAAGCATCTACTTCGCAACCGATAAGTTGCCCATCACTTGGTAATGCTTCTGCCATTGCTAAAGCTGAATACCCTGTGAACATTCCTACTTCTAGAATGCGCTTTGCTTTGGTGATATGAACAAACATTTTCAATGTCTGTCCTTCCAGATGTCCTGAGAGCATTTCTTGCTCTAGTTGACGCACTGTTTCACCATCACTGAAGCGTTTGCTCCAGTCTTCAATGCTTGTTTTTTGCGCTAATGCTGTTAATGCGCTCGATTCCGGGGTGGTGTAATCATCCAAGTAGGGATCTAAACCCGTCGCTAATTGAACTCCCTGCCGCAAAGAATCTAATATCTCTACGGGAATGTTCTTCTCTTCTGCTAATTTGAGGGTTTGCTGTAGCTGGGCTACTAAGATACTGTGTGGCGTTATCGGTCTAGCTGTTTCTCGCCCTAAAACACTCGTCATATCTTCACACCCCTACTAGCTTGCCTTTTTGACTTTCAATGTATGCGTCAACCCCTTCTCCACCACGAGGGTATTTAGCACAAAGACGTTTGTGTTCAGCTAGGGCAGCATCAAGTTCTTCACGAGTTAGATCGTTGGCAAAGAAGCACTCACCAATCGGACGAGGCATGGCTGCGCGTTGTTTGCCATCTCGTGTCAAGCTTATAGACTGAGTTGCATACCAGAGCAAATCCCCATCTAAAAGAGGATGATCGAGTGATAAACCGATACGACTCATCAAATCTAGGATGCGATCGCGTTCTTCTGTGGAGATATAGCCGCGTTGTGCTGCAATGGTTGCAGACAAAGCCATATCTATATTGACCGCATGACCATGATATAGAGGTATCTGAGGTGCTAATTCTAGGGTAGGACTCCAAGTGTGACCGTAGGCAATGACGCGATCGAGGTCTATTTCATGCAAGTTAGGAGTCTCTAACTCCAACATAGTTTTGATTGCTTCATAGTTGACTTTATGGGCAATCTCTTTAATTTCAGGTGTTGCATTCACATGTCCAAAGTGAGTGGAAAGCAGTTCTTCGCCATATTCGTATAGCAGTTCAAAGACTTCCAAGTTAGAAACTACCGCAATTTTCACCAACTCTGCCATCCCATTGCGAACTTGAGCAGTTGGCAAGGTTTTTAAGAATGAGAAATCCAGAATCACTTTCAAAGGTGCATGATATGCTCCCAAGCGATTTTTTTCTTTACGATGATTAACTGCTACCTTAATTGCTACACCTGCATCGATTAAACCAATCAATGTGGTAGGAATGCGAATATAGTTGCTCTTGCGACGGTAAGAAGCGCAAGCATACCCAGCCACATCAGTAATTAGACCACCACCAACGACTAAGACTGGTTCTTTACGAACTAAGCCAAAGTCCGAAAAAGCGTCAATAATTTTTTCAAAGGTTGCCAGGGTTTTAGCCGGTTCTGTAATGATGATCGGAAATACTGTCAGTTCAATGTCATAGTGTCTAAAATATGACTTGATTTGATCGCCATAAAGTTCATGAACATTGGCATCAATTACAATCAGACAGCGACCAAATTTGGCGTAGCTATCTGCAATTTCTCGGTTTTCAATATCAAATGCACCGTTCACATAGACAAGACTAAAATCGATTTTTTCGTAACCTTGCACGTGAAACGCAGTTTCGGTAGCTTCAAATGATGCTTGTACCTTATTCATTGTGTTGCCCTTATTCCAATTAAAAAGTTGTGAGATTTCGGTAATAGTTGCGATTTACCCTAATGTATGCCAGCAAACAAGTATGCTTTTTACCCTTTCAGATAAAAGACAGGAAAAAATTAGCTTTTAATAAAAAGCTAACGTTTATTACTGACTGGCAATGTTTTTAAACAACATCATTCATTTGAGTAAATTCTGTAGATGGGTTAACCTTTAATTCGGCATAACCTCAAACAAGTCAACTAGCCCTACTAGCGGTATATTCGCACAATACTTGCCTGCTTCTGCTGTGGATTGTTGACTTGAAATTTGGGAAATTCATCTGAATTCAGATTTATTCCACTACATGTAAATATAGTGGCTTTCCAACTGTACCATTCCGCAAAAATTCTAGTCTAGACAACTGATTGTATCGTCGATTTCCAAGCTTCAATTTGAGATTAGAACCCTGATTAATCGTTAGTTCGCTATTTATTAGCATTAGTCTCAAACCTTATATTACTAAACTCGCTACATTCTATTTGCTTCATAATAACAGTGGACTTTTAGTAAGTTTACCTGAATTTTTATTAACTCCACTATATTTGTCTCTAACAACCTTGCGATCGCTAGACCTTGCAAAACTCATATCTTAGTAAACTACTCATATTGTTTATCATTGTCTATCTCTAGGCTGACATTTGATATGACAGAAATGATTAAACCTCATCTCGCTGTTTTTTTGCAAGTCTCAAACCATAAAATGGCTAAAAACAAAGATGACTTACTGCATTCTATTCAAAATGTCAGCACAATACCTCTTTGATGGGTAAAATTAATACTCAATAATCAGCATACTTTCTTTAGCAACTCCCGAAAATTCTGAATTTAAATGTATCTGAGTTCCTTGTAACAAAAGCTTAACTTTTTTAAGGAATACTTGTGTGTATTAAAGGTTTCTAAGTTTGCTGAAATTGCCTTCTTAGCCCTAAATTAAGCCTTTTCAGCTTAAACCAACAATTAATTTACTAATTGGTAACTGAAAAGTACAACACAAATCATTACATTACATTAATACAAATCATAACATCTGTAAATATATTTAAGTCAATCCACCATGCGAAGTGTACTGGATAACCAAATATCTACAAAAAATATGTCTCAAGATAGATACTTTATACAAGAATGTATTATCAAAATCTATATCTAATATCGTGTCCGACTAAAGACTTATCATTTAGATCGCAGTTCTTGCTGGGGGAAAGAGGCTTTTGGGATTTTTGCACAGATGCGGTAATCATAAGTAATTAACCGGACTTGATATAATAGACATCTGGTGAATTTACAGCTATTTTCAGGTAAATAGACCACGCGGTAAGGGCGTAAGTCCTTGCACCCTTACGACAGGTGTGGTTCAAATACATAAAAACTGCTGTAATTATGGGTGATGTTGCTCGAAATCCGTCGCTTTTGCCGATTATAGATGCACGTACATACAATAAACTTCTTGGCATTGTCGGGAAAAGGGGCGGGGGAAAGGGGGAAAGATTTGTTATTTTCACTTTCCCCAATAAAGATGAGTCATTTTTCCCGCAAGAGTGCAAAAAAACTTTTGCTCATAGGTCTAATGTTTCACATTTGCAGGCAGATTCACGGGTAAAAGCTCGCGATTTCCCGAATGAACTCAACAGTACACTAATTCACATAGATAGTAAAATATTGCCACGATATGCGATCGCAAGTGGCGTAGTCTAAGAGGGTGTTTACAAAATAATTCTTAAGCATTTGAGTGCCTATGATTACGGGCTAATCGACGTAACATTAGATGCGTCATAGCAGCGTATATCATGGTTTCACTTGTTTCGGGATGATACTCGTAGTCTTTACTGAGACGGCGATAGCGACCGAACCATGCAAGTGTACGTTCCACAACCCAACGTCGAGGCAATACTTTAAAGCCCGAAGTATCATCAGAGCGTTTAACAATCTCAATTGCACAGCCAATAAAATGCCTGACCCAATCAACTAGTTTTCCAGCATATCCAGCATCTGCCCAAATTAAATACAGCTTGGGGAATAAGTATTGAATTTTATCTAGTACAAGTTTTGCTCCGTCACGGTCTTGAATTGAGGCAGCATGTACAACAACCATCAAAAGTAAACCCATTGTATCGACAAGGATGTGACGTTTACGACCATTAATCTTTTTTCCGGCATCATAGCCGTCAATTCCTCCTTTTTCAGTAGTTTTAACTGTTTGAGAGTCGATAATTCCTGCGGATGGCTCCGCATCTCTTCCCTCGATTTTTCGTAGCTGCGATCGCAGAACCGAATGGATTTTTTGCCATACGCCCTTGCGCTGCCAACGTTGAAAATACGAGTATACAGTTTGCCATGCCGGTAAATCATGAGGCATCATTCGCCAAGAGCAACCTGCACGCAAAATGTAAAAAATGGCATTTACCACTTCCCGCATATCGACTTCACGTTTTTTTCCACGTTTACGCTTACCTTCTGCTGGAATCATTGATTTAATCAAATCCCATTCTGTATCGGAAACATCTGTGGGATAAGGTTTTCGACTCATTGCATCCGATTCCAATAACACTACTTCCTATGAACAAAATAAGTGTTCTGGGGAATGACTGCGGTGCTCTTTATTTTTTATTTATAAACACCCTCTAAGATATTGTGGAACACAGGCTGTTTTTATATCATATCTGCGTTCAAAAATGACAATGTTACTGTTGTCTTAGATCGCTGTCAAAGGAGGGAATGAGTGAGTGCGATCGCTTAGTTACTTTACAATAAAAAGTTAAGTATTTATAAATATTGGGATTGAGTTCATAATTAAAGGGCAACCTATACATAAATAACTCTTAACCCAAGCGTATTGAGTTATGGATTCTAAAGAGTTGCTCAAGGGTTATGCTTGAGTATTTCTCGCAGAAAAAATCTATTTAAATTGCTTTTTATAAAATCTTAAGATTTATTAACTTAGGTTAAAAAATCTTGGTATTAACTTCAGAATGTTAAGAGCGATCGCTTTGTAAAGGTTAGTTGATATTAGTTGTCAAATTGCTTGTGAAGTTAGAAACTAAAGAAATACAACACACGCAATTATTTTATGACTGCTATTTCTAACATTGAATTCAAACGACCAATTTGGCAAACCGCGATCGTATTGACCTTGGGCTTTTGGCTCAGTGCTAGTTTAGTTTTGGACTGGGTAATTATGCCTAGCCTTTATCTTTCTGGGATGATGAGTCAAGCTGGTTTTACGACAGCAGGCTATGCGATTTTTTGGAACTTCAATCGGATGGAATTATTATCAGCTGCTGTAGTCCTGACTGGGGCACTAGCTTTGAGCAAAACCCGATATCACTGGAGTATTGGCAGTATTGTTTTATCTGTGCTGCTGTTGACTATCGCTGTGCTTGACACCTATTTCTTAACTCCGCAGATGTGCGCTATAGGAGTTCAACTCAACCTATTTGAAGCTGCTGCTGCTATTCCATCGACAATGAATTTACTACACGGTAGTTATTGGCTGCTAGAAGTAGTGAAGTTGATAGCTGGTGGTACACTTTTAAGCTGGTGCTGGCGGGAGCAATTTTAAGTAGATGGAGAAAGTATAACGGTGAGAATGTCCACTTATAAATCTCACGCTAAAGACGCAAAGAATTCCTTTGCGTCTTTTCGCTACATATATCTTATGGGTTGATGAATGTGATGTTTACGACAGACTATGCCTAAGCGTACAATTTTGTATTTATATTTGTGATTTTTCAAACTTAGGATTTTTCGGGTAAATTGCTGCTATAGCAATCTGATTGGATTTCTGAATTAATCGTAGGGACTAGGGACTGGGGACTGGGAAGAAGGAATAAAGCTGTACTGAGTTTTTTTCAAAAATAAAACATGAATCCTATATAAAATAATTCAGTTTTTTATAAGTGTGATTCAATAAGCAAACATATAATTATCTTTTACTATACATTTTCAGCTTTCCCGGACATTTTAACAAATAAATATTTATAACAATTTTCTGGAAAATGATATCAATTAGTTTTCATGTTTACTTTACTGATTATCATGAAGTTTATATATTTCTGCTAATTTTTTTTGGAAATTATAGTAATCTAAGTTTTAGTGAGTATGTTACTTGTTATCTACCATCTAGCTGAAAACAGCTATTTTGCAAGGTATCTACTACTAATCAAGAATTTCCCTGTAAGTTCTTGAATTTATCACTCCAATTTGTGCAGGGTGAGTATTTAGGTTCACACAACATTAAAACCCGTTTCCAGTACTTATGAAGAGATTCCCTTCTGCTGATTTAGTCGCCTGCGCATCTCACCACACACCATCATGGCGGCAATTATCAGCATCATTCTTGGGCGGAGGTTTACCATTATTGTTGTGCAAGCGATAATTTTGCCAAATCCCAAGACTAATTGCTCTACAATCACAAACTTAAGTAAGATATTGAGCTTTTGGAATGCTTAGTTTTGAATAATACTTTTTTGATTGTGAAGTTGCCCTCAAGAATAAACTTCTTGAAAAGTACCCAACGACTTTCGTCACGGATATAAAAACATACTTCGTCAGCGCGGAATTAATGCTTATAAGTCTTGATAGAGAAACATTTACCTTTACATCACAGTAAATTTTGGTCGCTCCAGACTTTAGGATTAGGGACAAAACACTTTTGCAAGAGAATTCAAGTATCTATAATTTTAGGCTACAAAATACGGATAACAATGATACTTTTGTGACTGATGGGCGAGAGCCAATGGTCTTTGTGTGGCACTTGAGTTACTGTTAGATTGGCTAGATTAGCTAAAGATACAGAAAACCAATCTAATTTTTGAAATACTATATCCTGGCAACTAGTCGGGCAATTTTGCTATTGGTCAGTAGCATTAATTGGTTTAGTTGTAAGTTGTGGATTATAGCTTAACAGAGATTGGTGAATTAAGAGTTGGGGGGTGTGGAATCTCTGTACTAACTCAAATATGACCGCTATATTTATCTGAATAGTGCTTTCAACAAAGTCACGCTGAATTCCGAAAAGGTAATTCACTAATTTTGCCTGCAAATGTTAATTTTATTTCAGAGCGATCGCAATGAAGACACTTCCGATTAGTAGATACAGATTTTTCCAAAAGCTCCAGCCCCTAACTTTGTTGAAAAAAATCACTGGTAAGTCGGTTACTGGTTGTTTACAGGTGTTTAGCACATCAGGCTCTTGGTCAATATATGTAGATGAGGGGAAACTAATTTATGCCAGCTACTCAGAGAAAATGTTTGAGCCGCTTTACAGAAATTTGCAACGTTTGAGTCAGCAAATTTCTACTCTCCCTGACGGAATCAAAGATCAGTTGCGGGCGATATTTGAAACTGGTATTGAAAATCAGGCAATACCGAACCCAGATTATCTGGCTATTTGTTGGTTAGTCAATCAGAAATATATCAGTTCTTCTCAAGCAGCAATGTTGATAGAGCAATTAGCGCTAGAAGTTCTAGAGTCATTTCTGAATTTAGAGGAGGGAAGTTATGAATTTATTCCTGAGAGTTTTCTGGATGATATGCCAAAGTTTTGTCATTTAAATGTTCGTTTATTAGTTGAACGATGTTTAACGCCCCAAAATGTTCGCGTTAGCGTCTCTGAAAGAGAAGCGGTTTATCGTCAAACATCATCAAGTTATCAATCACATACCTCACAATTTTTCCAAATAAATGAACTACAATCTAAAGCCAAAACTACGCCAAAATTGCCTAAAATACACAGCTTTAAACCAGCAGCCTACTCGATTAATACTAATGAATACAGAGGTCAGCAAATTATCCAACCGCCTGCTGACAGAAAAATTTACACAATCTTGTGTATTGATGACAGTCCTACGGTATTGAATGCTATTAAAAGTTATTTAGATGAGCAAACCTTTTCTGTTATCGGAGTCACTGATTCTTTAAAGGCTCTAATGCAGATTATCCGTATAAAACCCGACATAATTTTGTTGGATATATCCATGCCTAATCTCGATGGATATGAACTCTGCTCTTTGCTGCGTAAACACTCATATTTTAAAAATACACCTGTGATTATGGTGTCAGAAAAAGTAGGATTTCTAGATAGAGCTAAAGCTAAAATGGTGAGAGCATCAGGCTATTTAACTAAGCCTTTTAAACAAGGAGATTTACTAAAAGTTATTTTTCAACATATTGTTTAATTTACTAATATAGCAACTCACTCCATTTAAACATGCCTATTATTTTAGATATTTAAGACAAATAATCAGTTAATCTATATCTTCTTTAAAATTGGTATTAGTTACAAGCCCTAATCGAAAAGTCGGTGGAGTTATTTTTCCTGAAATGTCCAGACTCCTTCATCCCAATCTGATTCTGTTGGGGGTGATTGTAACCAATGCTGACAACGCAACAGATGCAACATAGCAGCTTTGTCCTGGCTGTCTGCTGCCAAAACTAGGGCAAATTCAGCTCTAGCACGGTTAAAATCGCGTTTGAGGTAATATTCGCGTCCTTTGTGATAATGCTCAATCACTTGCAATTTTTCGCTTTCAATTGGATTGGAACGCAAACCCAGTAATTCGTATATGGCTACTGGTTCGTTTCTACCCTTAACACGAATGTAATCTAGTTCCCTAGCCCAAATATTATCTTGGCAAGGTTTAAAAGTGTTATGGCTAATAATAATATCGCAACCATACTGTTTACTAACACTTTCTAATCGTGAGCCAAGATTAACGCCATCACCAATGGCGGTAAATTCCATCCGTTTACTAGAGCCAATATTCCCACTAATCACGGTATCTGAGTTGATGCCAATACCGATTTTAATTCTAGGCTTATTATCTATATGGCGACGTTGATTAAATTCGTGTAGGCGATCGCGCATTTCTAAGGATGTTTGTACTGCCATCCAAGCGTGTTCTTCTAATGGTAGAGGAGAACCAAATACAGCCATGATGGCATCGCCAATATATTTGTCAAGAGTGCCTTTATGTTTAAAAACTGCCTCCACCATTGATTCAAAATATTCATTGAGCATACTCACCACTTCTTCTGCTTCCAAGTTTTCTGTTAATGTGGTGTAGCCGCGAATATCGGAAAATAAAATCGAAACTTCTTTGCGATCGCCTCCTAGTTTAGCGTCATCTAATTTCAGCAATTCTTCGGCTAATTCCTGGGTCATGTAGCGGTACATTGTACTTTTGAGCCGCTTTTCATCACTGATGTCTTCCATCACCACCAGCGCCCCCCGGACTTGCTCTTGGTCGCTAGCATCGGCTATTGTGTTAATCGATAAATTGATACTATGTTGTTCTGTACCAGTGCCGATAAGTGTGCGATCGGGGTAATATTGCTGACGGCCTTTTAAGTCAACTGCATGTAAAGCATCCTGATACCACTTGCTAAAGTCGCCTTCTTTGATGCCGATCGCGTCAGTAACTAATTTACCTTCTAAACGGTCATCTACTCCCAGTCCTAGCAAACGTTGGGCGCTTTCATTGGCGGCGATAATTAACCCAGTTTTATCAGTGGAAACCACGCCATTGGAAAGACTACGCAGAATATCTCGTTGCATTTGTTCTTGTTGCTTGACTGTGGCAAATAACTGAGCATTTTGCAGCGCGACTCCCGCTTGAATATTAAAAGCTTCCATGAACTCTTCATCGTTGCGGTCAAAGCTAGCTTGGAAGCAGTCGGGAGCTTTGGGCCAATCAGCTGGATTATAAGGGGGAAAATCCCCGGATTTCTTTTTATTTACGAGTTGGGTAACACCAATCAGTTGTTGATCGGCATTAAATACTGGCATACAAAGCAAGCTACAGGTGCGATAGCCATTTTGCTGGTCTAGTTTTTGGGCTGTCTCTGAGTCAGGATCGTAGTACAAATCAAAGCCAATATTTAACTTTTTGCCAGAAGCCGCGACTATCCCAGCAAAGCCTTTACCTACAGGGACTCGTAACTCTTTGGTTGAACCATCATCCTGAGTGATTTTCGTCCACAATTCATCACGATCGCGGTCTATTAACCATAGTGTACTGCGATCGGCATTCATCAGTTCCTTGGCTTCATCCATCACCCGCTTCAGGGTGTCTTCTAAATCAAGACTGCTTTGAGAGAGGGACTTGATTGCCTTCATTAGCGCCGCTACTGCTCTTTGTTTTTGAGTAGCTACATAAAAAGAGCGCGAGGACTCTAAAATCAGACAAATCGAAGGAGCAAATTCTTGAAATAATTGTTCGTCAGCACGGGTAAAACCTTTGGTATCAATGCGCTCTGCAAGTGGAGCATCATAATGATTCTTAGATTTTAATTTATTCAGTAATTGCACTACTGCAACTAATTGCCCATGTTCATTTAAGAGTGGCAAAGCTAGCATGGTGTAGGTGCGATAGCCAGTTCTCTTTTCTTGTTCTTGGGCAAAATGCGATCGCGGATCGTTATAAAAATCAAAGGGAATATTGATAACTTCTTTAAAAGTGGCGACTTCACCACCAATGCCTTTATTTGCAGGGATGCGAATTTCTAAAGAGCGACCGCCCTCGCCCTCAGCTAAAATTGACCAAAGTTCTTGTTTTTCTTCATCCAATAAAAATATTGTCGTTCGGTCTGCCCCCAGTAATTCCCCGGTTTTCAAGGTAATCGAATGCAACATTTCTTGCAAAATGGTTTCAAACCCATGCGAATCCAGCATTGATAGGGTTTGATGGACAATCTGTAATTTTTGCTCGACATCCTTAACGACCTGTTTAAAAGTATCTTGAGTCAGGGGAGCAAGAAACGTAGAAAAAGTTCCTTGTCTTGTGGCAAGAGCACCCACAGGAGCAGAATTTGCTGTTAATTCGAGGTTTTCTTGGTTGTTACCACTAATAATTAAATCGGTGGTTTCCCCATAACTTCCTTGATACGCTGGCATAACTGGTATTTTATATAACAGAATGAGGTTTTAGATTTAACAATGAGATTAAATTTATGTAAGTGGTGTTAAAAGCAACAGTTACTCGACATTATCCATAGTTTAATCGCTTGTTTAGCCAGCGTCATCCTGTGAATAAACGCTCAAGTTGATTACCAACAAGCATGGCTTGAGCAAAACCCCTTCCCACCGCGATCAATAGGGGGTTAGACCCCTCACATAAACGAGAAAACAATGTTTTCCGCAGGCTAGAGATTGTTAGTGTAGCCTCATAATATTTTCCAGAAACAGACTAATGAGCATTGCTGTATCCGTAAGATATAGTCGATTTATCTGAAAATTGCTGCAATTTTTAAGTAATTATACGCAAATTTTTTTAGATCGAGTGCGATCGCTTCTTGTCGCAGATATGTTAGCTGGAAAAAGAAGTGTTGAGTAAAAAATACTAGTACAGGTCGGCGGTAATAAACCACTTTATTTGTCTGTTGTGATGCCTGTGTCCGACTACCAGAGGAAACGCATCTTATTTCCTAATAAAAACTAAACATATAAAAGCACATTTTTGCATCGATTTTTTTGGTCTAGTCGCTCCCTTGTTTACATAAAATCATTCAGAATCAGTACTCGAAAAAGGATTTGTACAATAGAAAGAATAAGGATTATCATAATCACGATAGTGAGGTACTGTAAACTTATTATTATCTTCAGAAGCTTTGATTCGGCAATATGGTTCTAAGTTGAGGTCTATCATATAATCGTTACCACCTCCTAGAGAAGGTTTAACTTCTTTGGTTTTTTTTGAAACCGAAAAATGACAAACCCATCGATGTACTGGATAAGCATGTGGTTTGTTTGTTAAAATCTCAGCTCTTCCTGGTTTTATAGTATCTCCTTTACTCTTGTCAAAAAGAGAGTTATCTTTAGCATATTTTTGCATCTGTACTACTATAGTACTGTGCTTACATACTTCGTTCATTTCCATTTTTTTATCAGCACTTTTCTTATTATAATCTTCATTAATATATTCACCAAAAACAGGCGTATATCTCAAATAAATGTCCCTTTTAGATATATTTTTCTTTTCATCTTCTATTGAGTATTCACAACTAAATGGTAACAAGCTCACATTCTTATTATCCTCAAATGCTTTATAAGAACCAGTTACAGTACCTGATTTTTTATTGGTTTCTAATTCTTCTTCTATCAGTTTTATCGTCTCTTGACATATTTTATTTTGGTAAGTAGAATCGGAAATTTTATTAATTATAAGTTTTTGATATAAATTTCCACCCGTTAAAAATATAATCAAAAATATTAATGAATTGGCAATAAAAGGGTGATTACTTAAAAAATGTGCAAAAAATGTATTATTTATAAACTTAAAATAAGGAGAATTAGGAAATATACTATTAAATAAGTGATAAATAATATTATTTTGCTCCGAAGAATTTGGATCTGGTGTATTAGAAGAGTTTGGGTTTGGTGTATTAGAAGAATTTGGGTCTGGTGTATTAGAAGAATTTGGCTCTGGTGTATTAGAAGAATTCGGATCTGGTTTCTTAGGTGTATTGGACATAACGTTAATTTTTAATTATTTAGATATTTTTTCATTTAATTGAAAACATTGAGAACAAGAAAAAGTTTACTCCAGTTATCAAAAGTGATGTTCATGCAAATACATTGAGTCTAATGACGACCCATTTGGTTAAAATCCCTATCTGCTTTAATACAAATCCTAAATTGTTTATTACGCTTTACGAGGAAAAAATCTATCTTAGGGAATAGTTAAGAATGAGAGGCCCTAAGGTCGATAGAATAAGCTTTTCAAGCCAATGCATACTAAGTATATACACTGTCTTCAAAGTATCCTATTTTTGCCATTACCCTTAAGTCACCACCTTTAGATTTACTTTATAAATAGCCTCTAAAGACTTTATTGCCTACTAGCAACTTGCTTATCCATCAATTTACTCTTGACAGAGTACTACTAGCTCATAAATATTCATTTTTCTACAACTAGAGTTAATTAAAAATATTAAGCACAATATTATCTCAGCCAAACATAAATATAAAATCAGATTCAATCTTTGAGTTGACCCATATTTACATGGGATGGAACATTCACCCTATTGTTATCAATCCACAGGATTATTTTAATGAAAAAATTAAAGACTCAAGTATTTTTAGGCTTGACAGGTGCATTTTTGGCAGTCGGATATTCCAGTTTGCTAGCTAGAGAAATTCCCATACAGAGTACATCAAACCTCAGAAAGAATTTAGTAGCGCAATTAGAAACTAATCCAAATGTCAATGAGTATTTGGAGAAAAATAAACCAGAAAGTTATAACGCGCTGAAAAGGCAGTTAGATGCAGCGATTGAGGATGCAAAAAAACCGAGTGAAGATAAAGTCATAAAAAATCTTTGGTCATTGTCAAAAACTAATCCTCAAATAAAGTGGAGAGAAAATAACGGCAAAATTGAATATCTGATGGCGAGTTGGAAATATGTCAAAAACCCAACCGAGGATTGGAAAGTAGGTACAAAAAAAAGTATAGAAGCACGGACTTGGTTAACAGCCGTTCCTCAAGTTAAGGAATTTTGTCAAAATTGTAAGGGGATCGGTATAAATATTCCCGGTAATATTATGCTTTCTCTAAGGTTACAGCAGTATTTAGGCTTGATTTTAAATAGAAATTCAAATAAGACGCATTTTGTCGAAATGTGGGTGAAAGCTGAAGATTTAAGTAGACCATGTGTTGATCCAGAAATTAATGATTCTAGTTGTAATGTTTTTAAAATCCCGATTTCTGCTAGTTATCCGATTTTGCAAGAGATATACACAACTTCTTATGCCGTTGCTAGTCAAGAACATTATCCTTGGACGGGTTTAGGTTACACCTATGATTGGGGAAATCCGAAAAAACCTCGTGAAGGAGCTAGTGAATTTCTGATCGACGGAACTAAAGAAAAACCGATAGAAGTAGAAGTTGTTTCAGTCACAGCGACGAAAGAATATTGTAATAATCAATATTTAACGCTAAAAAATTAGAAATGAGCGCTCATGAAACACCTTGAAGGTAAAGTGGCTTTGGTAACAGGTGCGACGCGGGGAATTGGTAGAGGAATTGCCATTGGTCTTGGTGAAGCAGGTGCAACTGTATACGTCACGGGTCGCAGCCTCAACAACTCCTCCAGTGAAGGGGTTTCAGGAAGTCTTAGTGAAACGAAATCAGCCATTGAGGAAGTCGGTGGTGTATGCATTCCCGTCCAAGTAGACCACAGCGAGGATGAGCAGGTGCGTTTGCTTTTCGATCGCATTCAAGATGAGCAGAATGGACAACTCGATTTACTGGTAAATAATGCTTACTCAGGAGTTCAGGCATTAAAAGACGCTCAAGGACAGCCTTTTTGGGATTCTGAACCAAGTCTTTGGGATGCTAGCAACAATGTTGGTCTTCGCAGCCACTATGTTGCAAGTGTTTTTGCAGCTCGGATGATGACTAAGCGTAACTCTGGATTAATTTGTACTATTTCCTCGTGGGGTAGTATGTTTTATCTGTTTAATACAGTTTATGGTGTTGGCAAAGCAGCTTGCGATCGCCTAGCTGCTAATATGGCTGTTGAGTTAGAACCCCATAACGTCACTTCTGTTTCTATTTGGCCGGGTATTGTTGGTACTGAGCTTTTTTCTAGTTTTGCTTCCCAAATGAATCAAACAAATGCTACTGACCTGAAAACCTCATTTTTAAGCGATCGCTACAACTGGGAAACTCCCTTATTTACTGGACGAGCGATCGCTGCACTTGCTGGTGAGCCAAATGTTATCCGCCGTACAGGACGCGTGCAGATTGTTGCCGAACTGGCTAAGAAATATAATCTTGTAGATGAAAATGGGCATCAGCCCGCATCATTACGCTCTCTGCGTTTTGTACTGCCTGTTGCATTGCCTGTACTGAGAAAGTACTTATGGCTCATACCCGATATTAAAGTGCCGTGGTCGCTACTATTATTGAATGCCCTCGGTTCGCCTAAAATTTAAGGAGCATTGGGCATGGAGCCAGAAGAGATGCGTCTTAAATAATGCAACAATAAGTCTTTGATACTCGTGCATGAGTATTTGAACTGGATGAATCCACCTTTTTACTCCGTTAACGAGTATTTGAACTGGATGAATCCACCTTTGAACTCCGTTAACGAGTATTTGAACTGGATGAATCCACCTTTTATCTCCGTTGACGAGTATTTGAACCGGATGAATCCACCTTTTATCTCCGTTGACGAGTATTTGAACCGGATGAATCCACCTTTTATCTCCGTTGACGAGTATTTGAACTGGATGAATCCACC
>NZ_JAVRCB010000081.1:0-23474 GCF_034530955.1 Nostoc sp. DedQUE05
TAGAGAAATACCCGTGTTTCCATGATTCATCCCGCATTTATGCAACGCCGCTTTTTGCGTGGAAGTTGAGGAACCACAATATTTGCAGCAGCAGCAAAGTCTGATTCACCAGGAGAAGGGTTATCTTTCAGAGCGATCGCTACAGCTTGTTTTAGTTTTTCTGGTTCTTTGACTAAACGAAGTAAAGGACGAGCCTGACGCTCATTTTTAATGTGTCCGCCCAACTCGCCAACTGCGTCTATGACCTTTTTGGCTCCTAGCAGTTGATTGATTCGTCGGTATCCACCCCAGGCGCATAATTCACGCTGGCAGTATTCTTCAAAGTTTTTATATCCAGCTTGCAGGTAAAGCTGCTGTTCCCGCATCTGGAGGATTTCATCTACCGCTTGCCACTCGAATCGGTCGATGGCGGTGAAGGTTTCCTGGATGCTGGTGTTGAGGTTGTTGTAATCAAAGGCTGAGGTTTGTTTAGAGCTTTCGGCAATCAAGTTTGTGCATGATGCCAAAGGATTTGATATTGTTTGTGTAGACATACCCTTATCTATCGGTTATGTGCCGTCCCCACTGGTAGCCTGAGAAACTTGCAGTGGGGATTTATAGATTTATATCTGCTGCTGACTTATTTACTTCCGCATTTGTATTTATAGTTCTTCATCTGTGTTTTGCTGATTGGTCGCCCTCCATAATGGGCAACCTTTTGCTTATGCCACTTGTTGATGTTGAACAAAATCTAATAGAGGAGGAAATATTTTTGATTTGTCAGCAGAAACCAATACAAATACTACATTCTTAGAAATCGGTTCCTGAATATAGTTATGAAGAATAGCAAATGCTCTTGTAGTAAGGTAATGAGCATTTCTCAACAAAACTACAACTTTAGACGCATCCGACTGTGCAAGTAACGTTTCTATCTGCTCGATTAGCCTTTCAATATCTTGAGCTTCATAACCCTCGATAGCTTCAAAATCTATAATTTGGTCACATACAAAAGATGTCATTGTTTTTCCTCTGTGTTTTCAACTTTCTCAAAAGTTCCATCAGCACGTCGCCGCCAGCCTGAGACAATCACATCATCTTCAGGATTGCGAGGTTTAGAGGGATCGCGCCAATCATAATCGACAGTTTCATCAGACGGTTTTGGCTCTATGGGAAGTATTTTTTCCTGATTTGACTCGTTTGTTTCACTCATGCAACCTGTATCACTTGAACTTAGCAGGAGATAGAAAAATTTATTTGTTTACCCACCTCCTGCTTTTTGTTGTACAATTCATTGTAATGCATAAGCGACGCATTGCGTTACTTGGCAGCCAATAAAATTTAACCCGCCTTGTCGTTTGACGGAGGCGGGCTTTCTTTCATAATTTGAAGGACGCGATCGCGTTGCAGCCTGAGAGATTTATTCTCCTCTCTCAGGCTGCTGATTTTTTTGCCATTTCTTGCTGTTGCTTTTCTAGTAGCTCCAATCGCTGTCCTTGCACTGAAAGCATTTCGTAGACCTTCTCCAAGTTTATTTTTTCTGTCACCTGATTTTCCTGGCGCTTGACGAAATCTTCAACTATCTCGTTAAGCAATTGTGATGGTCTAAGTCCTCTGTTTTTAGCTATCTTTTCTAACTCTTCTTTTATTTCGCTGCTAGTGCGAAAGTTTATTTGTGTGTCTAGCTTCATTGTTCTCCAATATTTTGCGTTGCAACACTTTTACTGAATTATATTCTTCTCTTTATTAAAAAGGAAATTTTGCGTTGCAACTATTGACTAAGCGACGCAAATGCGTTACATTATATTCATGAGGTGAAAACAAAAGGTGATTACCTTTTGGCAATCTCAAAGCCCACAGAACTTTGACAGCAATCCAGAGTGACCGCTTGATGAGTAGTCGAGGCACTGGCATAACCAGAGAAGGCGATGGGTACACAGCCGGGAAATGGATTTGCACTGAATAAGAAATTACCAGCAGTACGACGGACGGCAGTTGAAGCTTTTGAAGCCTGATACGTTGTATTTCCTGTTTTGGTATCACTCAAGTGCCACTGGCTTTGAGTCACAAATATATGGCTACGCCAAATCTATTTGAGAGGGTTGTGCTGAACCACAACGTCGTTTGCACACATAACATAAAGCGATCGCTCGGTCTGGACAACTTCTGCGATCGCCTTTTATCCAACTGAATGGAGATTAATATTATGACCTACACAACACATACACTGCAAGCAATCATCGGTTTTTCTGTTGATGAACAAGCCCTAGCCCAAGCAGAACTATACAGCCACCTCGAATCCCAAGCCGAAGCTGTAGCTCCAACCCAAGATCCTCTCACCAGCAGAGATCGCCGCATCATTGGTGAGATTATCGAGGTCGAACCCGAATCAGTGCGTACAATCTGGATTGAAGGGGGAATCACCGTCTAAGTGCAGTTAGTCGGTAGCGGACGGCTACCCTTTGACAGAGACTGGTTCGCTACAAGAGTTGCAGAGGTTAAAGCGACTCTACTAGAGACACCCCTGGAACGGAACGAACGATTGAGCGATGAACTGGAGAAAGCCTGCACTGTTTTTGGTCTATATTACGGTGAGATAGATTGGCTCTCATTCAGCACCAAACTCTACCAAGACAGGCATTGTGTCGGCTTCGTCGGGTGCAATCAACAAGGTTGGTACACTCGACCAAGACAGTACGGGGTAAATCGGGTTGCTGGCAGTGCCAAAGAAGTGATTGGGCAGTTGGGAGTTCGAGCGGCAGTAGCGGCGTAAGTTGCTGGAAGTGAGAAAGGTGATTGCACACCAAAAGAATTGCAATCGCCAACAAGGTAATTCCTAAGCAAACACAATAATGGCACAAAGTACAGCAGATAACCCCACACTTCAAGACTCGGGTTTCGATAACCATCAACTGAAAATTATGCGTCCTCTAGCAGATCCGAACGCACAGGTGTAAAAAATCCCTGAAGTGAAAAAGGCGATCGCAGTCCGAGAGAAAAGCAATCGCCATTCAACCGAAATTTAGACAATCGAAATCATCATGGCACATCAAATATGATTACCACACTTTCTCTTCAAGAAGCCCATTTGGATAATCCTCTAGAGAAAATTCTCCTTCCTCCAACCGACCCCAATGCAGAGGTACAAGAGATTCCTCCTTACAAGCTGGTTTACGTGAATGGAGCTTGCCCCAGAGTTTATCGCGTATACAAAGGTTATTCCATGATTGGGGTGATATTTCAACACATTACGCACTGGTCGAATGCAGTAGATAAGATTCGATACGCCAAGTCGCTGGATGCAGCAGTGAGATTAGATAACTTCATGATAATGACAGGTAGATTAACAGCGACTACAGAAAAACCACCTACAGAAGAAGAGTTGCTGGATATTGAATTTGATGCACTGACAAGTGACGAATGAGAACGGTTGAAGAAATACGTTCCACAAGCGAAAGATTTAGTTGCAGCGTAAGAAACGAGGTGGGCGTTGTTGCCCACTTCCTCAATAAGACTGTTTTACTCACTTCATAATATAGCAATGTCGCCCATAGAAATACTACAAGAATTCAACTCGTGTTACGTGAATATTCAGGCGATCGCCCAAGATGAAAACTGGCTCTTGTTGATTGCTGATAAGAAGATTGACCCAGAGGCAGCAACTCATTTGGGCGATACATTGCATTATTTGGGTGAGGCAATGGGGTGTGTAGAAGAAATCATTGAAGTCAAGTTTAATCAGGAATCAAAATCATGAAACTCTACGCAACTAGTATTCCTCAAGCAAAGCCCAAGTTGGGCAACTGTTGTATCGAATAATGCAGGTTTGATTGAGGTCAAAATTAATGATGAAGACCCTGGCTTTCATTCAATCATCGAAGAATTATCTATTGAAATTGAACCAGGAGTTGTTGGTGTAAAAGCTAGCGATTTATGTTTAATGTTCAGCATCGAGATGGTTGATACTAACAAAGAGAATTAACAACCAAAATTTAGTAAATCCCAAAAAATGAAATTCACAACTGTCTCTGTTAGCTACTCTAGGAAATTTAATCTCGGCGACTACGAATCGCTGGAACTGGGTTGTTCTTTATGGGCGCAAGTAGAAGATGGTGAAGATGCTGATGGAATAACCCAATTCCTCTATCACCAAGCCAAAGCTTCAGTAAAACAAGTGGCAATGCCTGTGCTAAAAGCCTCAGAGTTTCAAATTACTAAGGCTAAGTCTAGCAAAAAAGTGTCTGGTGATGTCAATGAAAGCGATTGGTAAGATGAGAGAAGCCTGACGATGCAAGAATTAATCAAAGCTTTAATCAAGGCAAAGACAGAGTTTAACCCCATTCAAAAAGACGGTACTAATCCTCACTATAAACGCAAATATGCAACACTAGATGCTGTGTTGGATGCCGTCACTCCTGCACTTGGTAAACATGGGTTAGTCATTATTCAAACTACTGAACTGTGTGAAAGTAAAACCGTACTACGGACTCATATTTTTCATGAATCTGGAGAGAGTATCACTAGTACTTATCCTCTACCTGAAATCAGTGATTCTCAAAAGTTTGGTGCAGCATTAACTTATGCACGAAGATATGCGGTTTGTGCAATTTTATCGGTGACTGCTGATGAAGATAATCATGCTGAAAGTGCAACTACTTCTCAAAAGCCTGAACAGCCCCAGAATAATATTAGACCCCGCAAAGACAATCAACAGTATAGAGTCCAGCCGCCAAAACAAGCTGTAACTGCACCATCAATCAGCCCAAAAGATTTGCGAGTCAAAGAAGTTCGTACACTTTTAAATTATCCGTTGGATTTGGTGAAAGAGTGGCTGCATTCTCGAAATGTGAATAGTCCGAGTGAGCTTGATACTACCAAAATTGATGAACTAGTGAAAACTATGTGTTTGGCTTGGGCTGGTAATAAGTTTGGACATCCTGATCGTGCTACTAACTCTTATCAAAAACACGTAATCGATGCTGTATTACGAGGTGTTTCTGAGATGGAAGCAATTCAGGCATGGATGGAAGGAGCGCTTGCACAAATGCCTGAACTTAATTGAGAAGAGAAATCATACTTCAAACTAGGGGTAGAAAAAAAGATGAATCTTTGGTCAAGAATGGATTTAATTGCATTAACAAATGAACGCTTTCTAGGAGACTTGGATGATTTCATTTTTGATTACAGTGGCGGATGGATGATTAAGCTTTTGTATCTGATTAAAGTGAATGTTGCCCTTTGGTTTGGATGGGATTCAGAGCCAGAATACAACAACTGGCATTGGGGACTAGGGTATTTTGACAGCGAAATAAGCTCATCTTGGGATACCCCTATTGGAGCTTGTGACTGGTCAGAAATCTGTACTCCCGTCAGTTTTCTCAAATGGCAATACGGTATCGGACAAAACTCGAATTACTAATCAATAATCGGCTATTCAGCCAAGGATTAAAAATGGCTAACCTTCCACCAATTAATTCAGTTGTCAAAATTATTAAAGCACTGACAGAAAAAGACCCCAGGTTAGGGCAAACAGGTACAGTCATCCAATATTCAGCACACGGAATGGTTTGTGTTCATTTCCCAGATATGCCACTTGGTCAAGGCATTTTTTTCAATGCACATCATTTAGAAATCATAGAGTCATAGTCAATATCATGCCTAAAAAATCCACTCATCTCACTCCTACTGATCAGTCTTCGCTGTGCCTACATTACCTTCGACTTTGTGGGGGTAGCGCACGATTATGCACTATAAACTTTAGCCTTAGCGTGATTCAAACACTGGTCAATCGAAAGCTGGTAAAAGTGACAAATACTGGTACAGGTTTTTTTGTGGAGTTAGATGAAGCCGAATGAAAACACAGAAAGCGACTTATCAATCATCTATGCCTTCAAATACTCGTAATAAATTAGTTCTTCGCCGGACTCGAAAAAGATTCAACTCCAGGATTTTCATAGATCGCACCATAGAAACAACTGCAATTGTATCTCTATTTTTTACCGGATTTGCAGGAGTAGGGGCAATGGCTTGTTGGGGACTGGAGATTATCGAGACTAATAATCCCAACATAATCATCTCTGGTTGGGAGCAACAGAAAAATATCTGCCTGGGTGCAATGTTGGTCAGTTTTTCCGCTTTCTTAGGCAGTTCTCTAATCGGAGCAAGTTTTAGTATTCAACGAGATAAATTTTAGGGAGGGAAACAAGAATGGAAATCAAGTTAACCAGATCAGAGATTCGGACTATATTGCAGGGTTGTCAATATACATTGCGGCTTGTTGGGAGTAGTCGAGATTATCGTAAAATTCAATCGTCAGAGCATTTTTCTACCTCAAATAATGTGGTGCTAAACGATGCGTTCAATATTTTAGGAGAAGTAGTAGACGCAATTGATCGGGTGGAGTAAGTTAATCAACAAGGAGAACCTAGACATGGAGCAGGAAATTAAAAATGCAATTGGTTTGGGCAGTCCAGAACTCGTAATAGAATCATTTCCAAAACTTGAACCAGAACCAGAACCAACAGTAACGATTTACGACTTCTCTTCTTTGTTATCTAAGCACGAACCATCAAAAAACAACGATAACAGATGTTCATCCCCACGGCTGCTTGGCGATCAATGCGCCGATGGTGAAAACTATCAAGAAAATCATGTTTTACATAGGAGCAACAACATGACATTCACTCTGGATAATCGCTCTCCAAACAAAGAATCTTCTTTAACAAAAGCATTGCGACAGATACAGGAGTTAAACTCTAAGATTCAGGAATTAGAACAGTGCCATAAAGACTATGTGGTATCGCAACAGAATTTAATTCCAGCAATCGCTGAAATCTGTATTTCTCCGATCCAGGAAGTAGAGGCGCTGCGAATTCTAATACACCGGGGAGAGTCGGAGTGTCGTCGGTATTTGCGCTCGGTGTTGGTGAAGCAACGTCAGACTTCATAGAGTTTAGGCACTGAGTGATTCCGGTTCTGTACGCGATATTTCCAAAACTCGCTGTAACCAATATGAAATTTCAAGAGATGCAGATTGCTTTTGTTCAGCATCAGTCCAGATATCGTCCCAATGGAATAGCCAACGAGTCAGAAGACGAACTAAATCAACTAATTCACAGGCTCGGTCAATATCATCTGCTTTTAGAGGTTGTTTGAAAAGTTTTTAGAGGTCAGAAATTATGCTAAACGTCTCACCATGATACGGATCATGGCAATATAAATAAAAGTCTCTGATGTTTGAGGTAGTAATTCATAATCTCGAACCAATCGGCGACATCCCATCAACCAACCAAAAGTGCGCTCGACAACCCAACGCTTTTTGAGCAAAACAAATCCTTTGGTTTGTTCTGGGCGCAAAACTACCTGCACAATCCAACGGCAAAAATTCATCACCCATTGCATAAATGGTTCGCCATCAAAACCACCATCAACCCAGATAGTAGTCAAGCGAGATATCTTTTGATCGGACTGTTTAACCCGCTTGAGAACTTGTTTTCCTCCTTCTCTTTCACCGACATTAGCTGCTGTCACTAAAACCCTCAAAACTAATCCCAAGGTATCGACGGTCATAAATCGCTTACGTCCTTTCAGCTTTTTACCTGCATCAAAACCAACTGACTGACTCACCATTGCTGCGCTTTTAACGCTTTGACTGTCAATGATTGCCTCGGATGGGCTTGGGTAACGTTCTATCTCAATTCGAGTCCAATCTCTGAGTTGATCATGAATCATGAGCCAAGTCCCATCAATGCGCCAATTGCGAAAATATGTGTAGACTGTTTGCCAGGCAGGAAAATCTCCAGGTAGCGATCGCCATCTAACTCCCTCTATCAAAATGTAGAAAATTGCGTTCACGACTTCCCACACATCAACTTCACGCTTTCGACCACCCGGTTTCGTTTCCGGGATTAAGTCACTAATCAATTGATACTGTTCCCAGCTCAGGTTGCTAGGGTAAGCTTTACTCATACCACTCTCTCAGTGCTGTTTATTATCTATTCACAGCCTATACTGAGAGAGCTTTTTTACAACATCCCCGACTTTTCAAACAACCTCTTAGAACTGCCAGTCCTCCAAGTATCACATCAAAATGTTCTGGAGGTGCGCTGGCTAATACTCGCCCTACCATCCGCGTAAATTCCACAACAAACAGATAATCTTGCATCAACCATGTATTGAATTGCTGGGGTTGAATTATACCTAATTGACACTGTTCTAGAAAGGGATGCACAGTTGCTTCTTGCCAATCTTGAGCATGATTTTGTAAAAGAAGTTTGCAGGTAATAGTCATTTTGGCTCAATAGGTATTTTGGGGAGATGGAATGGAGAGGAACAGATTGCTAAGATCCTAACGATTCTACCTCCTACTGAGGTGACATCTAGCACGATTCATATAGACTACTCGGAGGATTTCGGTTTCGATTTCTAGTTTGACGAACAAGTTTTTAGAGACCAGCAGCCTGCATCGTCGGTTGCTCTAACTATCAAAGGGTTGAGTACGGCGGCAATTTGTTAGTCTGTGGCATATATCCATGTTGGATCGGATGGTGAGAACTGTCCAGAGTTCATCAATCCCTAGTAACTGGCTAAATCGGTCATTTATTTGTGCCAAAAGTCATGGTCTAATTCATGACTTTTTTCATTAGTCCTTTTGTCAAAGATTTATATAATAGTTGTATTCAAACAAAGTTTTATGGCGATTTTAAACTCAAAAATAAAATATTTCTCCCATTATATTTAGACATATTTACCGGATATTTTAAAAATAATAAGTATTAGTTAATAGAGATAAAATAGAGCTATTAACTATGCCTTTTACACCCTGTACTTTAGTCTGGACTTTTGCATTTTGCTTACTAAGTCTTAATGACCAATAGCCGCGATTGGGGTCAAATTTTTCCACACCCCTTTGTAAACCTATTGCCCCTTCTTGCAGCAAATCTAAGAATTCCAGATTGCGCTTAGTATATTTTTTGGCAATCGAAACCACCAGACGCAGGTTTGCTGTCACCATTTTTTGTTTGGCTCGTTGCCCAAGATTTTGTATTTGAGCTATTTCCAATTCACTTTTGTCAATATCAACAGCTAATTCGACCATTGTTGGCTCCCGATCTAGTTGTTGGGTGAGTTCATTTTTTCTTTGCTCAATTGCCATGATTTGCTGTACCTGCCTCCCATAAGCAATTTCTTGGTCTGCGGTTAGCATTGGATAACGACCAATCTCTTGCAAATAGATACATGGGCAAAAGCGTTCTACTTTGTTAGGTAATCAAACTAAAGGTGCTGGGGCTGCTGGTAATTTGATAATTACTACTCAGCAGATAATGGTTAGGGATGAAGCAAGTATTATAAACGATAGTCTTAGTACTGGGGCTGGTGGCGACTTGGCTATTGCTACGAGGGAGTTGATTGTTCAAAATGGGGGCAGTATCACAACTAGT
This sequence comes from Nostoc sp. DedQUE05, assembly GCF_034530955.1. NCBI lineage: Bacteria > Bacillati > Cyanobacteriota > Cyanophyceae > Nostocales > Nostocaceae > Nostoc > Nostoc sp. DedQUE05. The sequence continues at coordinate 9,417 of NZ_JAVRCB010000081.1, forward strand.
AGTATTGGTACAAGCAAGTCAGGCAATTTAACCGTCACTGCTTCAGATTTTGTTGAATTGAAGGGTATAGGCATCCACAGAAATGGAAGTAATACAATTCCGAGTGGCTTGTTTACTCGGTCATTTGATACGGGAGATGCTGGGAACTTAAGCATTGAAACCAAACGATTATTTATATCTGATGGTGCAAGAGTATCCAGTTCTACTTTTCTAGGTAAGGGAGGCAATTTAACTGTATTCGCCCCAGAATTAGTGATGGTGATTGGAACCTCATCTGATAAACAGATTAACAGTGGTCTGTTTTCTCAAACAGTTGGTACTGGAGATGCTGGAAATATAAGGATTGAAACAGGACAATTGATTCTTCGGGATCAAGCTGAAGTTACAGTAAGCGCTAACGACTTAACTAAAGGGTCAATTGTTGATGAACTTACAGCAAGTGTCGCTGACTTAGCTGGGAAACCATTGGGAAGCGCAGGTAGTATAGAAATTAAAGCTCGCAACATCTTTTTAGAAAATCAGGCGGGCGTTCGATCGACAACTGTATCAGGTAATGGAGGTAATATTACTCTCCAAGTGCAGGACTTATTACTAATGCGTCGTGGCAGTGAAATTTCCACTAGTGCAGGTACAGGACAACAGGGTGGAGACGGTGGTAGTATTAATATTAACTCTAAATTTATTGTTGGTATCCCTGAAGAAAACAGCAACATCAGCGCTAATGCTTTTTCAGGTGCAGGTGGAAATGTCCAAATTAATACTCAAGGTATTTTCGGTATTGAGTCACGCCCAAAACCAACCGAAAACAGTGACATTACAGCGAGTTCGGAATTGGGAGTCAGTGGCGAAGTAACTATCAACAGTCCAGATACTGATCCCAGTCGCGGCTTAATTCAACTACCCTCTAACCTCGTGGATGCATCCCAACAAATTGCCCAAGGTTGCACGCCCAGAGGAAGACAAAACGCTAGTCGTTTTATTGCTACAGGACGCGGTGGATTACCCCAAAGCCCTAATGAACCGTTGCGAGGACGAGCAGTGATTACTGGTTGGGTAGATTTGCCCGAACAAGTAACACACAGAGTCACAGATAAATCATCTACTGCATCTATGACCAAATCTAGTGATCGCATTGTGGAGGCTCAAGGATGGATTGTCGATGCTAATGGTCATGTTATGCTTGTGGCTCAATCTGTGCAAAGTTCTTCTATTCCCTCTGCCATATTTTGTAGTCAATGATATCAAGTTCGGTAAATCACTTACGATATATCATTACGAATGCAACGAAGTGGAATGAAGCAATCCCAAAGCCTTGCCATTGCCGCGCTTCTCTGCGAGACCCTTCTCTTTCAGAGACGCGAACGCGAACGCCTACGCAGCCAAGCGTCCACTGCTATTAAGGCATCAATACTTATAATGCTTATGCAGCATAGTTTATAGCTTTTCTTAGTGCCATTCGGGCAGATGATGTCGTCGGTGCTGTTGTTGGAAGAACTGAATCTGTTGCAGTTGCTTACGCCTGGGGAGAAGTTACGAGGTTCTGATGAACGGATGCAGGCGTTTAAGGCGATCGCTATTCAGCATCGGTATTTGATCAAGAATTACTTGAACGTAACTATTTCGGAGAAACTGACTCCTATTGCGATTGCACAAAAGCTGTTGGACAAGATTGATCTGCGGCTGTCGTATGTTGGTCGGTTGGGGTCGAGGGGGAAGCGGGAGTGTGTTTATAAGTTTGTTCCTCCTGATGATCAACGGGATAGCATTTTCTCTAGGTGGTTAAATCGAGAGTTGGTGTCAGTCACCAGTAATATAGATTTAACAACACCAATTACTGACACAACATCACTATCCACACTCCCCGTTATTAAGGATATGGAGGGACAGGAAAATTCCACTCATTCTTGGTGGCAGCAGGTCAAATCTTACGCTGTCAGGTTCATGGAACGGCTAGAGTCCGGTGTGGAAGCAGTCAAACAGTTCCTCTCTACCCTCACTTCGGATGAGCGTTGGGGTGTAATGGTGGAGTTTGAGGAGGCACAGCCGCAGATGTTCTCTCAGTTGGTAGCTGTGGCTCCCGATTGGGTGCAGTGGATGGGGTGAGTTGTTAAGTTTTGAGGTGATTGCACTCAGTTATGGTTTTATCATATCATTTGGACTATGCCAAGCCTGATAAAACGCCTCATACGTCATATTTTCAGCACAGTACCACATCAATTTGTAATAGTCCCGATAGGATTTCAATTCGTATTCGGGCACTGTATTAGCAAAACAATCTTTAAGGTAAGTAATTGCTTTTGCTAATTGTTCATCAATTAGAATTTCTTTTAAATTATCTACTGTACGTTTTCGTAAAGATATATTTGGGGTTGATTTAGCTAATCGCAGTAAGGTTATAAATGCAATAGTATTTCCTGTATCAACTTGGGCTAATTTATAAGCTCTACGTCTTTTAGTCTCTTCATCCTCACATGAGGAGATGCCATTGATTAAGGCTGTGATTTTTTCCGGTAAAAGGGATAAAGATAATTTATTTTTTAGTATTTGTTTACCTTGCCGTTTATTTATAATTTCTTCACCGCGTAAAGTTGCTAAATTCTCTTCTGCTTGGCAACGCTGAGATAAATCTGTGGCAGCTGTAGCAATTTTTTCTAACGTAGAAATAGCGATTACATTTTCTGGAGCAATTTTGCCTAAACTATAAGCAGCCTTGCGGCAAATAGATTCATTGTTAGTAGTATCAATAATTTGCACCAATGCAGTAATTGCTGTTTGATTTACTGTATCAACTCTGCCTAGACTATAAGCAGCTTGCCAACGGATAGTTTCATGACGAACTATTTTAACCAGATTTTCTAGAGAGGCAATTGCAATCCTATTACCAGGGTCAAAAATCTTACCTAAACTATAGGCTGCATTCCAACTATCAAATTCATTTTGACAAGAAGTAATAAATTGTTCCAAGCAGGCGATCGCTTGAATGCGATCGGTTTTGAGTAAAGCTACCCGCGCACCTTCTACAATTGGCGATGGATATCTGCACCATTTCTGTTTTTGCTGATGAAAGTATCCGAAACGCCACTTAATTAACTGCTGAATAATATCTTCAGCTTGTTGACAATTGGGAAATTCAGCAATTCCTTGTGCTGCCAAAAAATAGGCTTGATAATTATAAAATCCTCCACATCCATCCTGAAATTGAGTGAGTGCTTGAATAAACTCTTCTTTGTCTATTGATAGTACATCATCTCTACCCAGCCATAGTAATATTACCTCTCGCCACTGCGGTGCAAAAATCCGGTAACTGTTTTGATAATCGCCTGTATCTGTTGATATAAAAAACTGCCAATCTGTAATATCCTGAGCCGCAAAATATTCCTGAAATGTTGGATGGTAAAAAGCATAAACTTTTTCGCCTGAAGTTTCCGAAAATCCCACCTGATTTAGCCAACCTAACTGGAGTGCTAATTGAAATAAGCTATCATCGGGAGCGCCTAAAAATTGACACACAAAACGATGTCTTAGACGGAACTTTGTTTGTTCTTGAGCAATAGCCAAAAGTGCTAATTTTCCTAAAGCTTGATTTAACTGCCGCCTCTGGGTTGAAGTCGTAGGAAAACGGTCTTGTTTCCACTCATAAATTGCTTCTACAAACTGCTGATAAAGCATCGCTTTACTATTAGGTAACTCTCCTTGAGTTATGCCCCATATATGGCATAACAAAGCCAAGCGTAAGGGATTTTTTACCGTATCTTTGATGCGTCGTCTTTGGAGTTGGTTTAATTCATGTCGTAGCTTTCCTCCTAAAACTGGGTTGTGCTGAAACCATCGACAAATAAATTGCCCTACCCGATCCAGTGTGCGATCCTCACCGTAAGTAAAATGTAAATTGCAGTAAGTGTCGAAATTTTCTAAAGCATTCTTTCCTGCATCCCAAACATTTAGCCGAGATGTCAGAATAATTGTTGCATCACCTACCCAACCTTTCAAACAATTAGCAATTTTCGCCAAAGCACTAGTAGATTCAATTGCCATTTCATCTACTGCATCTAAGAGTAACCAAACTTTTCCTTGGTTGAACTGTTCGCAGAATGCGTCTTCGATTTCTGCTGGAACCCTGAGTTTACGAATAGCTGAAGGTAGCCAGTCTTGAATTAGATATTGTTCTAGAGTTTTACCTTGTAAATCTGCTAGGGAAATCCAAATGGGTAAATCTGCGGTATTTTCTAATACCCAAATAGCAATTCTCTGCAATAAAGTAGTTTTACCTGCGCCTGGTTCACCAACAATTGCAATTCTTTGACTTTGCCTTTTTCCTAGCACCTGTTGCAAAAATTCATTATGGTCAAAAGTTTGCGTAACATCCACATCCTCTGGTTCATATAAGCGCGAACCCTCAAGAGGAGTTACATCATCACGATGACGTAGACGCTGTTTTCGCTGCACTAAGCCCAAAGGTACGTAAACCTGATTCAGTTCAAAAGTGATACCATCGCCGCTGGTGAGGGAGTTTGTTGTTAAACGGTTATTTAGATTAGCGCGGCATAGTTCTTGCCAGTTAGGGTAGGGAGTGGGGGACGTTGGGGGAGAATTTTTATCTGTTGTCTCCTTGTCTCCTTTTTTTGTTGTTACTTCCTTGGACTTCTCTGGGCGGCGGCTTTCCCACTCGAAATCAAATTTTTGAATGTTGGCTGCTGTGTCTTGGCGTTTGTACCAGAGATTCAAGGTAAAGTGCCAAGTTTCTGAACCGCCGCGAGATGGGCGATTATCTTCTAAAATTTCTAAGAAATCTGCAAACCGTTTTAAGGCTTCTTTGATTTGCTCAGATGTTAATTGACTTGATGTTAAGCCTGTTAACGCTTGCAAAAATCTCACTTTAGTTCTGACAACTAAACGAGTTTCACTTTGCCAGCGAGTTTGAATCTCAGGACGCAGGGCATCTAAAGCCACTTCATCACACAAGAGTGCATCATTAGCATAAGCTAATAGCACCTCTAATAAATGCCGCGATCGCTTTTTTGCCTCTGGGCCATAACTCGCTCTTGCCATTTTTGTAATTGCCTGAACAAAGTTCGGGGATTCCCCCAAGTTTAGCAACTTCCCCTAACTATCTAAACTTTATTTCACAAGCATTTCCGGTTGCACATTTACAGTTAGCTTAGGGGAAATTCCCTGGAATATTCTGATTTTATAGATTCAATCAACTAAAGCAGATAACTCAGTATTTACAGGAGATTGCAAGTGAATGAGGTACAAATTTGAAGACCAAAGCTATATAATACGAGGCTTTCAAAGCTGTTCCCCGTTCCCTGTTGCCTGTTCCCTGCTGTATTTAGATATTTCTTCACCTATATGTTAAAACTAACCTACACCGAAAACAGCTTGAGTTTAGATTATCTCAATGTCCCTTTAGAAAATTGGGTAAGTACAAGAGTGAGTTTGGCTTTAAGCACTGGCGCATATATTTATATGGAACCTAGCACGGCTGCTTTTCTATTACCTATCGAATCATTAGCTGTTTTAGAAAAACTGGCTGAAGAAAATTTGATAGAGTTTTGCCTTTGCGATAGTTCATGGTTGGAAGTCACTCTCCAAGGTATTTGGATAACATCAACTCCCAAGAGTGAAACAGGTGTTTTTATCACCGCTTTGAGTCCCTCTGCGGAATTATTATTCCAGCAATTATCCCAAAGTCAACAACTCTGTCACGCTTAAAGTAATTTAGTCTTGCTGTTCGCGGGACTTTGGTATGATTTCCGAACCCAGTATCTGTAACTGTCCTAGTTAGTCGTGCCGCCTTTCCCCGAACAGCACCCAACAATATTGAAACGCAAAGGAGCGCGGAGGTAAGCGCAGAGTTACGCAGAGAATTTACTGTTCGCGGGACTTTAGTATAACTTCCGTTCCAACTTGCTAAGTTGTCTAACTTCGTTGTACTGTTCTTTCCCCGGACTCTCTGTGCGCCTGTAAGTGAGTAAATATGATGACTAATAAAAATACTAATCGTACCGAACAAGTAGCGCGAGAAGACTTAGTAATGTTCATTAATGCTTGTCTCGCCTGCACTGGACAAAAAGAATTTTATGATGACGCTTACGGTCAACGAGTATCAATTGACTTTTTACATGATTATATTCTGGGTAATTACCGCTTACTTTATGCCCGGACTTTAGCAGCAGGGATCAATCACTTCAACCAAGCCGAAATCATCTTAAAATTACTGGCGACAGGAAAAGACACGCGCCCAGAACATCGCCAAGAAGAAGGCGCACTAATTGCTTATGCGCTGAATGCTTTACCGCCACAACGAGCTTGGGGAGTATTACAACAGTTACGACAACGCAAAATTAATAATAGACGTAGTAGAGCGATCGCCCGCGATTATTTAAGTATGCGGCGTGATATGAGTTTTGATGCTGTTAAGTATCGTGCTAAAGTACGAGCGATCGCTACTCACGCACACCTCAAACTGCAAGGCGAATTGGGTATTTTCCTGTTCCGTAACTGGAAGCAAAATTCTTACTCAACCCAGTTATTTGAACAGTTTCGCCAAGCCCACTACAGCGCCGAAGCCATTTACAATTTACCTTTCACCATCGCCGAAGGATTTGCAGTTAAACACAAAGTTCCCCGTGATGTGTTCTTATCTCGTATTCAACAGCAAATGACTTTAGGCGAAAAGTTGCGTTTGCAAGGCGCGGCGGAACGTACAGAAACTGATATAAATGTAGATTTTGGTCGTCTTCCCTTAACTAAACTGGCGTTGTATATCCTTTCCTTACCTTGGGAAACACGACAACACCAACGAGACATTTTACACCAAGCCTTAGAGCGATCAGCACGTTTGGCATTAAAAAAAGCACCTCTCAAATTAGGAAAAGTTGCAGCCGTCTTAGATTGCAGCTACTCTAGTTCTGGCTCTAGTGAAAAGCGTCGTCGCCCCTTGGGTGTAGCTATGGCTACTCACTACTTACTACAAGCCGCAGCTAGAGAATACCAAACTTTTTGGACAGTACCCGTAGAATATTCATTACAAGTAACTGCTCGTGGACAGACTGATTTAGCAACACCATTGTTAGCAGCTTTGGAATCAAGAGCCGATTTAGTAGTAATTATCTCCGATGGTTGCGAAAACGATCCGCCCAATGGAGCAGCCGAAGTCCTGCGCGTCTATCGTAATAAATTAGACCCCTGTCGGCGAACTTCTATTATTCATTGCAACCCTGTATTTAATTCTGACGACTTTTCCTTACGCACCCTCAGCCCATTTGTCCCGACTGTTGGGCTAAGAGATGCAGAAGATTTACCAACTATGCTTAACTTTGCTCGTTTTGCCGAAGGTTCTGCACCTTTATCAGAACTAGAAACATATTTAGCAGAACGAGTACAGCAGTTAATTACAAATTAATTTAGTTATGGCAAAAACAAAAAGTTTATTAACAGACATATCTTTGAAAGGATTAGAGATTGCACCTTCCCAAATCCGGGGTGCAGTGCGTATTGTGCCATTACTGCGGCGACAAGTGCGCGGTGATTTGCGTTTGCTGCGTCGTTCATACAATGAAGATATTGCGGTTGTTTCCCTGGAGGGTAAAATAACCGAACCGGGCATGAAATATTTTTCTTATGTGCCTCATGGCTTAGTCATGTCTTGGAGTGATGATGGTAGTTCAGTAGCCAGTTTTGGCGGACAGATGCTCAAACCTGATGGTAAAAGTTTTAACTCTTGTTGTGCAAGTGTGCGGTTAATGCAGCGTATGGCCAAACGAGAATCAAAAAATCAACTGCGATTTTTACCTTTGCACCTAGCAATGGAAGGTTTTTTATCACTGTTTTTCTCAGGGCCAGACATTGCTTGGAGTGAATATTCAAAATATGCCCTGTCTCACGGACTTGGTTCACGTTACGAATCATCTTTCAGCGGACGTTACATTGCAGGGTTGGAAGACGCTTTGCGGGTGTTTGAGATTCACGAAAGACAAGTTGGCGTATTAGTATTTGTCGCTGAAGCTTTAGCATCTGCTTTTGTTGTTCCTACTCCAGAGGATTACCGCGCTTTGCACACCAGCCTTTTAGAAGACTTTTACGGTGAACTAATTTATCAGTACAGTTTCATGTATGATACGACATGCCCAATGGCTGTAGCTGTGGATGATGCTCAAATTAATAGTTTGGCAGATTTAAAAAGAGCGATCACTCTTATGCGAGCGGATTGGGCTTCATTTCAAGGATTCATGGCCCAAGGATTATTACAGCGCCAATTGCAATCCCAGAAAATTTATACTGCTGGACCATTCCAAATGCAACGGTTCATCACTAACCTGCAACCCAAAGAAGAAAACCATATTGGCGAGGCGATCATACGAGATAACGGAGAATTAGAATATCTCAAAACTTACCGTTTATCAGCTGCCCAAACCCGTCGAGTATACTTACTCAGTCAGCTAGCCAACTATAACTGGAATATTGATGCTACAGCCAAAGCTTTAGGACATACTCGTGATGAACTAGTTTCTCGCCTCGAAGCTTCCGGCTTTGGCTATCTGCTGAATCAACAAGTACGTGATGCAGCGCGAAAAAAAGTGAAAAAATTTCTCTGACAGGTGTAGGTTTTTGGCTTTTTGTCCCCCATTACTCATAATTGTGTCCTTGTCCTTGCCCGCCCCTGTAGTGATAGTGGCGTCTTTAACGTTCTGGATGCCGATACCAGTACTGCCGTAGCCCTCGAAGCCGCCGTTGGGGCTGGTGCCGCCATTACCCGTGCCAACGATTGCGTCGTTTCCGTCCCCTGTATTCAGTTCGCCACTGTTAGCGATGCCGATACCAGTACTGCCGTGCGGATAATGACGATTACAGCTATGTTGACCAGGATTTTCAGCCCGAATCCCTACAGACGTGGGGGAAACGTGGCTCTGTCATCAACGTCGAGATGCGGCGCTATCGGGAGTCTGTGCTTGCAGGGTTGGTTGAGGATGGATACACCATTATTGATACCGAGGATGCATCGGACGATGAGAGTGGGGCAGTTATCGAGTCGGTTAAAGCGGCAAGCAAGGATTTGTATACTGCGGAGTGTCAGGCGTAGGCGTAGCCCGCCGTAGGCATCGCTAATTCTAATGAACTCTCCCAAGCTGAACTGAAAAAGCTGCAAGACAAACGGGCGAAAACGAAAACCGAACGACATCAGCAGCACAAGGCGGAATTGTCCCGTCGCTATGAAATTGACGTAACCCCTGATTTGGTCTCAAAAGATGACGACGGCTGGTATCCTCAACTGAGAATGCACTACTATTTGACGCTGGGACGGGAATTTGTGACCAACCGTGATGCGAAACGGGCGAAGGCGCCAGAACTATTTACACAATCCAACGACAAACGTCCATTACCCACTGCATGAATGGCTCACCGTCAAAACCGCCATCCGCCCAAAGGGTTGTCAAACGAGATACCTGCTCCTGAGACTGTTTGACCGGTTTGAGAACTTGTTTGCCCCCTTCACGCTCACCCACACTGGCGGCCGTAACCAAGACTCGCAAGACTAGCCCTAAGGTATCAGCTGTCATATGGCAATACGGTTCAGTTAAGAAATTTATCCGTTGAGGCAGGCAGAGGAAGCAGGGGATGCAGGGGAAGCAGGGGGGGGAGAATAAAAGCTTATCTGAACCGTATTGTGTCATATGGTGGTAATTCGTGTAAAATCTCAAGTGCTGTTTGTTAACACTCAAGTGCTTGTGAGTTTCGAGATAATTGTTGAAAACAGTTACCCCATCTTTGCAACACGCGAGCTTTATCGAATTCATTAGCTTTGAGAGGTTTAATTTCAAGTGAGGTATTACAGCGCTTCCGGCTATTATGCAATACAGTTTTCCTCTTGCCCTTCTTTTCTCACAGCTTTCAGTTTTGAAGATGTACCTCATAGCCGCCGGAAGTGCTGTATAGCAAGCGATCGCCTGTTGATAGTAAGCAACTGCTTGGGTGTATTGTGACAAGCTGCAATGCAAATCAGCCACAGATGCTAATGCACCAGCTTTTCGAGAGCGAAACCCTTGCGCTTAAGAGTTTTGAGGTCATTAGGAGCAAACTTGAGTGCAGTATCATACATAGCGATCGCCCCATACCAGATCTGGATGATCGTCCCTATTTTCATGAGGCCATTGTTGCCGTTTTATAATGAAAGGATGCAAAAGCTTACCATCACCCGACCTGACGATTGGCATCTGCATCTGCGCGACGGTGCAGCACTGAAAGCGGTTCTGCCCTACACGGTGCGCCAGTTTGCCCGCGCGATCATCATGCCGAACTTGAAGCCCCCTATCCGCTCGGTGGCAGATGCGGCTGCTTATCGCGATCGCATCCTCGCCGCCATTCCAGAGGGACAACAGTTTGAGCCATTGATGACGCTCTACCTCACCGACAACACCAGCCCCGACGACATTCTCCGGGCGAAAGAATCCCAGTTTATCAAAGCGGTCAAGTACTACCCAGCCGGTGCAACGACCAACTCAGACTCCGGTGTGACGGATATTCAAAAGAGCGATCGCGTCTTTGAAGCAATGCAGCAGGTGGACATGCCGTTATTACTGCACGGGGAAGTGACCGATAACGATGTTGATACGTTCGATCGCGAGAAGGTGTTTATCGAGCGACATTTAATCCCTCTCAAGCAGCGATTTCCCAACCTGCGGGTGGTACTTGAGCATATCACCACCTCCGATGCGGTGCAGTATGTCCTGTCTGCCAACACCATCGCAGCAACAATTACGCCACAACATTTGTTGTTTAACCGTAATGCCCTGTTCAAAGGCGGCCTTTGCCCTCATTTTTATTGCCTGCCCATTTTGAAACGGGAGGAGCATCGTCAGGCTTTGTTGCAAGCGGCAACATCGCTTAATCCGAAGTTTTTTCTAGGTACCGATAGCGCTCCCCATACCCGCACCAGCAAAGAAAGTTCCTGTGGCTGCGCGGGATGCTTTTCAGCTCTGCACGCCCTTGAGTTGTATGCCGAAGCATTTGAAAGCGTGAAAGCCCTGGATAAACTGGAGGCGTTCGCTAGCTTCTATGGCCCAGATTTTTATCAACTGCCGCGTAATACCGAGCGAATTACCTTGTCTAAAACGACTTGGCGCATTCCTGATGAAGTTCCATTTATGAAATCTGGGCTTGTACCTTTGGGGGCGGGGCAGGAAATGACATGGCAAATGGTATGACATTCGCATTGTGCATCAGCCGTTGTGGAATCCTGTCGGTTAACTTAGGCCAACAATTAATTTGAATCCTGGCTCAAATTTGAGTCTGCGAATCTTCCATTTTGAGTGGCGATCGCCTTAGCAGAACTTTAAGATTTTAGCAGAATATAAATATAATCTAGTATTGATTGAAGAAACGTTTAAGTCTACAAATGAGAGATTGAGAAATAACCTTTTTATAAATAGCGGGACTTAGACAACAATTAAGCACAAACTGGCTTTATAAGCGGCAAATACGTCACGATGAAGGGTCAGCCAATCAAAAACTGCCCGGAAAATTCTCCTTGTATTGGTATAGTATTAGTTTGTGCCTGTGGGTCAGGTTTTCTGTTTTTGCTCTTCTTAAAAGAACTAGTAGTCTGGCAAGCCAACTTTGATGGGTGAAACATCCGGATATAACCGTCCCATTTTATTGCGTGCATCCGTAATTTTAAAGCGCCAATTTACACTTGCCTTACTAGAATTGCGCTCGCTCTGCCAAGAAGCGATTTCTTGGGACAATGTTTGTACATGAGCAATTCGCCTTTCGAGACACTGACGTGATAAAACGGATAACTCAATCTCAACTTGATTTAGCCAACTCCCATGCTTAGGCGTGTAGTGGAATTCTAGTTTTTGGACAATTCGACGTGCTTCTTCTGCTGGAAAGACTTCGTACAAAGCAGATGGATTATGTGTGTTGAGGTTATCAACTACCAGACGAATTGACTCGGCTTGTGGACAATGAATATCTACTAAATTCTTCATTTGTAAAGCAAAATCTTTTTTCGTTCTTTGTTGTGTAACCTCAATATGCCGCCAACCTTTATGAGGCTCAAAAATTGCAAATAAATTGACACTCCCATTGCGTTTATACTCGTAGTCATAACAAAGAGGTTGCTCTGGTTCGGCTGGTAACGGTTCTCTAATATCCTCTAATAAAGGATATGGGCGTTCATCGAAACAAATTACTGGATGTTTCGGGTCATCTGGTTGGCTATATAAATCTAATAAATCTTCCATTCGTAAAACATACTCGGCATCTACTTTGGGAATGCACCATTGTTCCTTTAACCAAGGTTTAATTTCGTTTTTTTTAAATAGGAGCGAACAGTTTCTTTAGAAACTGAATCTACGATGTTTAAACTTACTATGCGCTCTGCTAATAGTTTCATCGTCCAACGATTTTTTCCTGATGGTGCTTTAGAACAAGCTGTTGCAATCAGAAATGCTTCTTGTTCACCATCTAATTTCCGTTGCTTTGGTGGATGAGGTCGGTCTTGTACAGCTAATTCAATTCCCCCCTCTACGTATCTAGCACGGGTACGCTCTACGGTTGAAACGTGTACTCTTAGACACTCTGCGATCGCTTTGTCGATTTCTCCCTCCCATGCCATCAACAGTATATGGGCGCGAGTTATACTCCTTGCTTTATTCAAGCCTGTTTTGATTAGCGATCGCAGTTTTTCTACTTCCTCATTCGTCAAAGAGACTGTATACTTCTTTGCCATGATGCTACCCGCAGCCACACTTCAAACAGTTTATCAAAAATCTGTCTCACCCATCAAAGTTGGCTTGCCAGACTACTAGTACGATTCGAGTTAAGCAATTTTAAATCTAGGGTAAAAGAACCGGGTTTACCAGGAACAAGCGACCATTTACCGCTTTCTCTGCCATAAGTTAATGTAGATTGAACTCTGCCCTTTACTAGTTTGAAAATATCTGGTTCTAAATCACCATAGAGCGATCGCACTACAAAATCTATGTGACATACAGTACCCCTGTGTTTTTGCAATACCTTTAGGATCGCTTCTGTGCGGTTGAGAGATTGATATTCCAGCAACATTGGAATTTCTGACCACAAGAGGGATTTCTCTAAAGTTTCTTGTTGTGTCTCTATCTCTTTTGATGTCGGCGCTGGTGGCTCGTCGGCTTCACCAGATGTCGAAGATGATTCATTTATTTCTAAATTATTTGTTTGTGAGGCTTCAGCCTGACTCGGCTCTACCAACTTCACTTCGGATTCAGTAATGTTATCGCTATTTACTGGTAACGAATTCTCTTCGGGTGTGTCTGTAACTACCTCATTTACTATTAAAGGCATCTCGATATTTTGAAATTCTGGGAATGGAGTTTCTAACTCTAAATCATTTGTTGGAGCAATCTCAGAATTGATAGGTTCTACCAAGTTGACTGACACTTCAAGAGCGCGTAGGCGCAGATCATCATAGGCATCGCTGTTAATCAACGATAAATTTTCTAAAGCAAGAAGGGCTGGCTCACTAATGACTATCGGTGCTTTAATATCTTGCTTTGCAGAAGACGAATTCTCTGTTAGAGGCAGTTGAGAACTAACAGGCTTTACCAAGTTGACTTTTGGCTCTGGCGTGAAATCGTTATCCTCGAGGGGCAAGTTTTATAAACTAGAAGCAACTGGCTGATAATCACCTCCAGGGTTGGCTTCTGACCATTATCAAACCAGACAGATAACAATGCTTCTACGTGATTGAGATTTGCTAAAGCTTGTATGTATAACTTTTCGTACTTCTCCACAATCGGAGCATAGTAGTCTCGTAATGACAACAGGGAGCAAGAAAGGTTTCAGGAGGAGGCTGTAATTGTGATTGACTATCCATAAACTTTTAATTTCACCAAAACCGCTATCCCTTGTACCATGACTACATTTTTTTGTTGATCCTGATGCAACTAGCTCGTCAAATCTGCTGCTAGCTAAATATGTACAACATCACGGGATCAATACATCGATAATAGCAATGAAATCGTTTTCATTGCTAAAAACACATCCAAGATACTTTTAGAATAACTACTTAGC
>NZ_JAVRCB010000082.1:0-20494 GCF_034530955.1 Nostoc sp. DedQUE05
GCTGCGGCAACGATAGTTTAGGGGTTGCCCTACGCAAAAATAGCTCGATGCCAGGTTCTATTTTTATAATAAAAGCCCCTAGCTCCACAGCCTGGGGCTTTTTGTTATTTATGGTTCTGTGACAGCAATTAATAACTATATTCAGATTGATTATTGTAGTACTTGCAATCTCCATTTGTAGAGCGATCGCACTAACAATTTATCGTAATTTTGGCGAACTATAAAAACACTAAGCTTAGGACATATTTATTTTATCGCCGTCCAGTCTTTGTCATATCAGACATCGCCCCATTATTGCAGAAAACTGCATACTTAACGAGTATTCGCTTGTTTATAGTCCAAAGGTACAGCTTTATTAGATACTGGAATAATCTATATGAAAGCGCGTCTTATGACGAGAAAATACGGATTACACAAGTGTTTGCAATTGGGATTGGCAGGGTTGCTGGGCTGCTTAAGTGTAAGTCTCCTCACTAACAAAACCCAGGCACAACAAAGTAATATCGTACCTGATAGTACACTTGGTACTGAGTCATCTCAAGTTATAGGCAACTTTCAGGGACAACCAATTGAAGTAATTACAGGTGGTGCAATTCGCCAAATAAATCTGTTTCACAGCTTTGGAGAATTTAATATCAGCGAGGGACGGGCAGCTTATTTCTTCAGTCCTAGCGCAGACATCCAAAATATTTTGGCACGGGTGACAGGTAATAATCCTTCAGAAATTTTGGGAAGACTCGGCACATTTGGTAGTTCTAATCCTAATGTATTTTTGATAAATCCTAATGGGATTGTGTTTGGAAAAGATGCCAGTCTAGATGTGCAGGGTTCCTTTGTGGGGACGACGGCGAACGGAGTACAATTTGGGAATCAGGGTGTTTTTAGTGCCACAAATCCCCAAGCCGCGCCATTATTGACTATTAATCCTTCGATTTTATTTTTTAATCAGATTAATCAGAATGCAGCAATTCAAAATAACTCAATTGTACCAGCAGGAATATCTCCTTCAGGCATGAATACATCTGGTTTACGAGTGCCAGATAGGAAGAGTTTACTGCTTGTAGGTAGCGACATTAATATGGATGGTGGCAGATTGCGAGCCTATGGTGGTCGAGTTGAGTTAGGAGGATTATCTGCTCCTGGAAATATCAATCTTCAGCTAGATGATAATAATTTCAGTCTAACGTTTCCAGAGAATGTCACGCGGGCAGATGTGTCTCTCAAAAATGCTGCAAATATAAATGTAAGTGCTAGTGATGGTGGAGACATCATAGTCAACGCTCGTAATATAGATATTTTAGAAGAAAGTGTACTGATTGCTGGCATTGGGCAAGGTTTGGGTACACCTGAGACTGTTGCAGGTGATATTACACTTAATGCTACCGGAGAAATCAAAGTTGCTGGAGTTGGGAGCGGAATTTACAATTTTGTGAATTTGGGAGCAAAAGGCAATGGAGGTAATATTACCATAAATTCTAGTTCCCTCACATTAGAGGATAGCGCTCTACTTGCTGCCTCAAATTTAGGACAAGGGAATGCGGGAAATATCATTATAGATGCTCGTGAAAATGTTTTATTTGATGGGGCTAATGCTTATAGCGGAATTGGAAATGAAGCAGTCGGGAATGCTGGCAATATTTCCATTAAAGCTGGGTTAGTATCTTTGAGCAATAATACATACATGTCTGCTAGTACTAGTGGACGAGGAAATGCAGGGATTATTAATATCAATGCACGCGATAGTGTCTCTTTTGATCAAAAGAGCTACGCTTATAGCCTAACGACAACTGAAGGAGTAGGAAAAAGTGGCAATGTCAACATTAATGCCAGGTCGCTGTCTGTGAAAAATGGTTCAGAACTGAGTGCTAGCAGTTTTGGACGGGGAGATGCTGGTAATCTAACCATTAATGCTAGCGATACAGTACATTTTGATGGAGCAGACAGTGCGGCTTTGAGCATATTAGGAGAGGGAGTGGTAGGTAAAGCTGGTGGCATCAATATCACCACTAAGTCACTTTTTGTCACTAATAATGCAGGATTATCAGCCAGTACTAGTGGACGAGGAGATGCAGGCAATGTGAATATCAATGCCAGTGATATAGCCTTCTTTGATGTGGGAAGCCAAGCCTTTGCTCTTGTAAATGCTAGAGGAGTGGGGAAAGCAGGTACGATAAACATCAACACTAGAAAGCTCTCTGTGAACAACGGGTCACAATTGAGTGCCAGCAGTTTTGGTCAGGGAGATGCTGGTAATGTAACCATTAATGCTAGCGATACAGTAAATTTTGATGGAGCAGCCAGTGCGGCTTTCAGCATATCAGGAGCAGGAGCGGTAGGCAAAGGAGGTGGTGTTAACATCACCACAGGATTGCTGTCTGTTACAAATGGTGCTTTTTTAACTACTAGCACCCTTGGACGAGGAGATGCAGGTAATGTGAGCATCGATGCTCGTGATACAGTTGTTTTTGATGGTATAGGCAGTAATGGATTAAATAGCGCGGCTCGCAGTTTAGTACTAGCAGGAGCGGTAGGTAACGGTGGTAAAATCCTCATTAATACTGGATCAGTATTCATTACTAATGGTGCTGGCTTAGAAGTAAGTACTGCTGGAAAGGGAAATGCAGGTAATGTGATAATTAATGCCAGTGATACAGTCTCTATTGACAGAAGTGATGGCATTTTCAGCATTGTCAAAGCAACAGGTGCGGGTACAGGAGGGGATATTAATATCACTACTGGCTCATTTTTCTTGAACAACGGCGCTCAATTAGCTTCTAGTACTTTTGGACGAGGGGATGCAGGAAATGTGTTTATTAGTGCTTCTGGTTCTGTTTCAATTTCAGGAAATAATACTGGCATCCTCAGTGACGTGGAGTCAAAAAGTGAGGGTAATGGTGCCAATATCAACATTAAGGCCGCTTCACTCTCCATTAGTGATGGCGCTCAACTAGTAACCTCTGTTAAAAATAATGATGACAATTCTGTCGGACAGCCATTCAACCAGGGAAATGCAGGCAATGTTAATATCGATGTCACGGGTGCAGTTGCGATCGCTGGAATCAGAGAAGGAAAGGCAAGTGGAATTAGAAGCAACTTAGGAAGAAGAACAGTTGGTAAAGGAGGAAACATTACTATATCCTCTGGCTCGTTATCTGTAACGGATGATGCCAGAATTTCGACTAGTACCTTTGGAGAAGGAAATGCAGGTAATATCTTCATACAAGCCAAGGATTCTGCGTCTTTTTCAAATGGTTTTATATTTAGTTCTGTAGAAGAAGAGGGATTGGGTAAGGGGGGAGAAATTAATGTTACATCTCACTCTCTCTCCTTAACGAATGGCGCTCAATTTGTTGCCACTAGCCGTGGAGCTTTTGCTGGTGTAGAAATTACTTCTCCTGGAAATCCTTCCATAGATTTTTTTAAATTTAGTACCAATTCTATTAAAGCTGGAAATATCCAAATTAACGCAACTGATGGTGTTAATATTTCTGGTTTTAATCCAATCACTGGCAATTCCAGTGGATTATTTACATATACTGTAACTATAGGTAACAGTGGCAATATCACTGTAAATACTGATGTTTTTCGAATATCTGATAGTGCTTTATTAGACGCAAGAACTTATAATTTTGGTGATGGTGGAAATATTACAGTCAATGCACGAATAGTGGAGGCTAGTAATGGGGGGCAACTTATTACAACTACTACAGGAGGTGGTAATGCAGGTAAGATTATAGTCAATGCTAAAGACCAAGTAATTGTTTCAGATACCTACATAAATCCTGAGAATACAGAAGCTCAACTTCTTAAAAGGTTTCCCGAAGATGATGCTAATAGTGGTTTCTTTGTTCGTTCTTCAGGCTTTGGTGTTGCAGGTGATATTGAAGTTAACTCGCCCAAAGTTACTTTAGATAAACAGGGAAGATTCATCGCTGAATCAGCATCAGGCAATGGGGGTAATATTAAGCTGGGAATTAGGGATTTACTTCTCATGCGACGTGGTGGTCAAATCTCCACCAACGCAGGTACGGCACAAGCTGGTGGCAATGGCGGTAACATCAATATCAATTCAAAATTTATCATCGCCATTCCCAAAGAAAACAGCGACATTAGCGCCAATGCTTTTGAAGGGCGTGGTGGAAATGTCGAAATTAACTCGCAAGGTATCTTCGGTATCGAAGCGCGTCCAAAGCCAACTGAAAAAAGCGATATTACTGCCAGTTCCGAATTAGGTGTTTCAGGTGCGATTAATATTAACGTGCCTGATACCAGTTCCATCCAAAATAGCTTCACCGAATTACCTCCAGTCATCGACGCTAACGCACTCATCGCCAATAGTTGCATTTCACGCGGCACAAAGCGACAAGAAAACTCTTTTACCATCACAGGTTCTGGTGCCTTGACTACTAATCGTCCTGGGGTTTTGGTTTCTAACTACATAACTGGTGAGGTGAGAGGTGTCGAAACTACATACCGTCCCTGGAAGAAAGGCGATCCGATTATCGAACCGCAAGGTCTATATCGGCTGAATAATGGGCAGTTGCTATTGAGTCGAGAATGTTCTTAATTTTGGATCAAGTCGAGCTAAAATCATGACGGGAAGAAGCCCATAACTCCTAAATATGTGTCTCTATGCAAGATGCATACATGGTTCACACAGATGATAAAAATTACAAGTTTTAACAGTGCCGGTAAACTGACCGCTCTTTTGTGTTTGATAACTCTCTTACTCACGCCTTGTGTGATTATAAATGCAGGAGAACGTGGTGTATTGATGAAATTTGGCGAAGTACAAAACCAGATATTAGGAGAAGGACTTCACTTAATTATTCCTGTAGTCAATACTGTGAAAAAGTTGAGTATTAGAGTCCAAAAACAGGAATTTTCTGCTGAGGCTTCTTCCAAAGATTTACAAAATGTTTTTGCCGATGTAGCTCTCAATTGGCATATTATTCCCCAGGAAACAAATGTCATTTTTCAGGAAATTGGAGATGAACAAAATGTAGTTATTCGGATTATTAGCCCAGCCGTTGAAGAAGTACTAAAAGCGGTAATAGCAAAGTATACTGCTGAAGAAATTATTACTAAACGAGGAGAAGTCAAGAGTGGAGTAGATGATGCATTGTCCACAAGATTGGGTAGCTATCACGTTGCAGTTGATGATATTTCTCTAGTTCATGTCCATTTTTCAGAACGATTTGATGAGGCGGTGGAGGCGAAGCAGATTGCTGAACAAGAAGCAAAACGAGCAGAATTTATCGCATTGAAAGCAACAAAAGAGGCTGAAGCAAAAGTGAATTTAGCCAAAGGAGAGGCTGAGACGCACAGATTATTACGTGATGGTTTAACTCCAGAAATTCTGCAAAGGCAAGCACTAGAAAAATGGAATGGTAAGTTGCCATTAATTGTAAGTAAGGAGGCTCCAAAATTATTGAATTTAAGTGAATTTTTAAAATTTGATGAGAATTGATCTTCTTGTTCGCTGATTTACTCTCCATTAACAGACTCAAAACCCTGATTTTTTGAAATAGTATGGACGTATAGAGGTGCGCCCATACTATCGATTCCTTTGGAGAAAGGATGATCGACTAAATTAACTGTTGAAGAATAAAATGGGAGAATCGAGAATCTTCAACTGGATCAATAGCATAATCAACAGTGTATAAACTGTTGAAGAAATTAGACCTGTGAACAATTCTTTTTTGAGGTTATGCTCTTGAGGTTCTTTTTGAAAAATGTCCTTAGAACCGAATTGCATCAAGAGAATTCCCACAATATTAGAGAGCCAATATCCGATAATTGAACAAGGTAGAAGCAATTTTGGGGAAAGTAAACTACATACATACCCAAAACCATAAGCTATTGGCAGATTGAATAGTAGGTCATTCCACCAACATAGTGGTGATAGTAAATATCCTAGTACCAGAAAAAATCCACCTCTGAGTTTTTTGAAAATGTCTTTTTTGAATTTTACTGGAGTAGACTGTTGTAATTGCTCTAGTGCTGTGTCTCTTGTTACATTCAACTCTTGACTAACGTTTTGGACGCTTTCCATAAAAACCCACTATTCCTATCGTCTTAGTGCAGTTTAATATATAAACTAAATTAACGTCTAGTACACGAGTGATAACATTTTGGCTTTTTGATGCTGAAGGTTTTACCACAGAATAGTTTCAGCAAAATTGAGGTTTAAATCAGCTGCCACTTAAAAACATCTGATTTATATCTAGAGACATATCAGTTAGGTCGCTGCTTACAAAATATGGGTTTTTGTTTCGGTATCTGAGCAAAACAGAAACAATTTATACACAATTTAGACAATTAAGGCTATTTGTCGCTCAACAAGTCTTAAAGTCTAAATATCCCTTTCTAAATCATAGCATACTATGAATTCTAAGACCGATACTGTAATAGCCAGAGCCTTATTAGTTTGGGGTGGATGTTGAGTTGTAAAATTTTTATGTTTTTGCATTTAGCAGAAGCAGAAATTTTAACTAATAATAGCTACAATAAAAGTGCTAAAGCATCTTAATCGAAAAATGACAGATTTAACTCCAAATAGCACCTTTCTAATAGCAGGAATTGTTTTTATAACGATTGCTGTAATTGGACAATCTAAATTAGCTTTTATTGAAATCAATCCTGGTTGTTTTGGGAGAATTTTGGCTTTATTTATTGGTGTTTCTAGCCTATTATATGCTTTAGGAATACTAAACTTTTCAGCAGAAAACCTGGACTTATTAAGAAATTCTCTGACAGAACAAATAAAACAGAGAATCAGTCAAATTAATGAGATTTTACAAGGCTCGTAAAAAATCAAATTAGCTATTGCTTTACCTTTGCCAAAACTGTCGTAGAATCTCCCCTGGCTTTCTATCCCAGGTGTCGATATGCTTGTATATAAAATTATCTTGATTGAGTTTATATGTCGAATAGCCATTGAAAAGTAATCCTGCTTTCCAGGGAACGCGCAACACCCCCCTCACTGTCCATTTTGCTAAAATCGTATCTTCATCTGACTGATAAATCTCATGTACATCAAAGAAAATTCGGGTAAAAAAGAGCCGAGCGTGAAATCGTAAAGTCCAAAATATAATGCGATAGTTAAATTTGTATTTGAATGTATTCACGGGGTCTTTAAAATAGATATCCTGTGTATAAATATCATAAGAAATATCTTTTTCAAAAAGTGTCGGTAAATCTTCTTTTAAAGTATTAATTACCTTTTCCACTGACAATTTATATTCCACGCGCCTTTTTCCTTAAAAAATCTTTTTTAACAAATTTTCCATTCCTGACCAAATAGAAGATGTCGTCTTGTGACTCACACCACCTGCACTCAAATCTGACAAAGTGGGAAATGATGCAAACTTAGCATAAGGCCCATTTCGCAAAACTTTAGCAAGGGCATTGTTATTCTCGCGCAAACCTTCGTAAAAAAAGAATACCTCTCCTTGAATGCCAAGTTGACGATTGTATTCAATTGCCTGCACCAGATATTCTGGACTAATACAGTAAGAGCCAAGCTTCATCAATATTCCTGGTGCTAACTTGGGCAGTGTTGTATCTGTAAACTGCTGGTTTACTAGTTTATCAACGATCGCCTGATAACTCCTAAAGTCACGGCGATAAATCTGCGGCTGAATCATATCAACGATTCCCCGCTTCAGCCATGCAGGTGAATCTTGCAGATATTCCTGGAATGCCCAATCATAGATATTAGGTGCGATCGCAACTAATAAATTAGGATTCACCGCTTTCACCTTCCAGTAGAGATGCGCCAAAAACTCACTGAGAATATCTGCACGCCACTGTAACCATTGCTTATCCTTGTGGTTCTGTGGTGGATTGCGATCGAATTCCTGGCGATAACGGTTGACAGTTACCCGATCGTAGCCACCTTCAGAGGGTAATGCAGGGAAGCGATCGTCTCCTTGAATACCATCCACATCATAATTATTCGCAACTTCCAGCACTAACTTTAAGAAAAATTCCTGCACCTGTCGGTCGAGTGCATTCAACCACTCAAAGCCGTTTTTCTTCAGTAAGTTACCCTTATAATCGCGCGCAGCCCATTCCGGTTTTTTTTGTAAAAGTACACCACCATTCAAATTGTAGGAACTGGCAAAACCGTATTCAAACCAAGGAATGACTTTCAATCCGACTCGCCGCGCCTCAATTATCACCTCTTCTAAAGGGTCGCGGTCTACAGACATCGGGTCAATTTCAACTCCAAATGTCTGCTGCATTGTTTGACTGGGATACAGAGTTACTGCTTTGTTCCAAACAACGGGAAACACCACATTAAATCCCGTTTCGGCCAGGAAATCCATCGCCTCAGCAATGCGTTCTTTCGATCTAAGAACTTGACTATCAGTAGTAGTCAACCAAATACCACGAGTTTCTATTATTGCCATTTCTTTGAAGAAGAATTCAGGAGTCACAATGGGCTAAACGCCCCGCTACCGCTAACAGGAGTCAGAAGCAATTAGTGGGTTAAATTTTCTTGTTTTGTAGGGGTTTTAAACCCGATTATTCGTCCGCCAATCGTACAGAATTAATTCTGAATTCTGACTCCTAATTCCTGAATTCTGTTTGATTGAAATTCTCGACACTGCACCATCTAAACACTGACTAGTCGACGATACCGCGCTTGTATTATTGTGTAAATCCCATAGGCAACTAAACCTAGTGCCACAATACCCAAAAGCCATGCTCCGTTAGGCTGTTGTGCTAGCGTCTGTAATACTTCATCCAAACCTTCTGCGGTAGCGGCGTTCGATTGCCTTGCAGCTTCAATTAAAAACCAACCGATAATGCAAAATACGATACCCCGTGCCGCTAAACCAAATCTGGAAATTCTCATTACCCATTGAGCTTGTGTGTTGCTTAATTCAGTTAAATTGAGTTCTTTACGAAATTTGCCACTAAAAGCTTGATAAAACTGATAGAAACCTAGAGCAATTACAAACACCCCCACAGTTCCAACTAACCATTGGCCAAAGGGTTGAGAAAGCAAACGTGCTGTCGAATCTTCAGTAGAATCACTACTATTTTTACCACTGCCTGTACCCATAACGATTTGCACAGCACTTAAGGCTAAACTTGCATAAATCAAGCCATTAACTGCGTAACCAATTCGTATTGCTAAACCTTTGGCATCATTACCTTTATTTTCTGGGTCTTTAATTGCCTGTACAAAACGCCAGATTACGTATCCAATCAAGCCAATTGCAACTAGAGTCAGCAAAAATTGACCAAATGGCTGGTTGACGATTGTTTGGAGAGCGCCTTGCGTATCAGTTGTTTTACCACCCCTGCCAAAAGCTGTCTGTGCTGCCAGTAGTCCAACTATACCGTAAACTACTCCCTTAGAAATATAGCCAAATCGTCCCAGTCGCTCAACCCACAATGAAGGATGGTTTGTCAACTGTTGTGTCATGGTAGTTGGGAAGAATTATATCTACCTTTTACCAAAATTTGCCCACGATTCACATCTACCTCAAGACAAATTGTCTAATATTTGTGCAAAAAATCACTATCGGAATACTGTCTTTCAATAGATGTGAGACCGATCAAAATAATATTAAACTTGCTAAGTACAGTATTAGTATTTAGTATTTTTTAATGCTGAATTTGGATTAATTATGTCTCTAATAGAAAGTTCTTGGAAACACGAATATATAATTACCAATCGGGTAAAACTACACTACGTTACCCAAGGTGAAGGCCCTTTAATGTTGATGTTGCATGGGTTTCCTGAGTTTTGGTATTCTTGGCGGCATCAAATACCAGAATTTGCCCAAAATTTTAAAGTCGTTGCCCTTGACTTGCGTGGCTACAACGATAGTGATAAACCAAATGAGCAATCAGCTTATGTCATGGATGATTTTATCAAAGATGTTGAGGGAGTAATTAAAGGATTAGGATATCAAAAATGTGTATTAGTTGGACATGATTGGGGTGGTGCGATCGCTTGGAATTTCGCATACACTCACCCCGAAATGTTAGAACAATTAATTATTCTTAACCTGCCTCATCCTGCTAAATTTGCCCAAGGGTTACGCACTCCTCAACAGTTGCTACGTAGCAACTACGTATTTTTCTTTCAACTACCGTGGATACCAGAATTACTTTTACAGTCTTCAGACTATCAAGCTATTGAAACAACTTTTAAAAATTTGGCAGTTAACAAGAGTGCTTTCAGTAAAGCGGATATTGACGCTTATAAAAATGCTGCTGCAAAACGCGGTGCCCTCACAGCAATGTTGAACTACTACCGCAATATTTTTCAACAAAGAATGCTAAATCCAAATTGGGGCGTTCTGGAAGTGCCAACACTGATGATTTGGGGAGAAAATGACCCTGCACTTGGCAAGGAACTAACCTACGACACCGCAGCTTATGTCAGGGATTTTCAAATCAAGTACATTCCTAATTGTGGCCATTGGGTGCAGCAAGAACAGCCGGAATTAGTTAATCAGTATATGCGAGAATTTCTGAGGACTTAAGCTAAACTATCAATTGATAAATAAAGTATAAATACTCATAAAATTAGTTATAGCGGATAGCGCCAGCTTTTAATTTTTAAAGATTTAATAGTAATTTAAGAGGGGACGTTTTTGAGGAATTATTCGGTAAAAATTGCCAAAAAGTCAGAATTAATGGCATTTTTGACATCACTTTTATCTGAGTTTCAGATCGCAACTACCTTGTCAGGAGATAGATTGTCACAAGAGAGATTGACCTCACGAAGTTTAGTGAGATAATAGAGTTGTGAGGGACAGAACGGACGCAAACTTGATTATTAAGGGGGAAATTATGAAACTCCAGCTATTAGCGGCCATGGCCTTAGCAACACCCCTATTTTTCGCTAGCTCGGTTAGAGCCGAGAATCCACAGGATTTACAAAAGCTGCTTTCAACTGGGGAATGTGTTGAGTGCGAACTATCAGGAGCTAACCTCAGTGGCGCTCATTTAATTGGTGCTGACTTGAGAGGCTCGAAGCTCCAAGGAGCTAACCTTGTAGGAGCTAACCTCGAAGGTGCTGACTTAACTGGTGCAAACTTGGCAGGTGCTAACCTAACATCTGCTTATGTAACCAATGTGAATTTAAAGCAAGTCAATCTCAACGGAGTAAATTTTACTGGCGCTACTATTCACGATTCTAATGTGTATCAAGCATCAATGAACAATCTAAATCTTACTGATGCGGAAATATTTAACACTGGAATCGGGATTGGTGGTGAAGACGCTGAAATTCCCGATTGGAAATAGCCCAACTGACTACACAGCTAAAAATCAATACAACATAGGTTTTGGTGGGTTTTAAATCAAATAAACGACTTTTTTGCCAGAATTATCCTTAAAACCTGCCTCTACAGAAATATTAATAAAAATGAAATTCCCTTTGCGTTGTAATTACTTTACTATGGCAAAAGCAGAGGGGATTTCTTTTTGCGATCGCACTGATATCCACACAAAAAAGTGCAATTAAAATCTAAAAATCTTCACTATTTCCCATTAAAGAAAGGACTTTACTCCTCCCTCTCCTTACGGAGACGCAACGCGTTCGCCTTTTAGGGGAGGGAGAGGTCTGTCGAACTCACGTTAATTGAAAATCAGGGTTTCGGCTATTACTTGTGTAAGTTGTATCTGGCACAAAGAAGGTTTTTTCGCTAGATGCAGCCGGACACTATTGATTTGGCACGATTTTTGCACAGAAGGATTGTGACCGCTCCATAGCTGACAAAATATCACTAAAGACTTATGCAACAACAGCGAAGACCGAGTAAGAAGAGTTTGCGATCGCTTGATTACTTGAATGTGTTTCTCGCAGATGTGCGCGATGGTGTTGGGCCATATCTGAGTATTTACCTGAAAGCTTCAGCAAATTGGAACCCGGCTCAAATTGGCATGGCGATGTCAGCTTCGGCAATTGCCACAGTTATTGCCCAAACACCAGCTGGTGCATTGGTTGACAGGCTACGTCAAAAACGAATGTTGATTGTACTGGCGGCTGTGTTTGTTTCTATCGGCTGTATTGCTATGGGCTTGTTCCCCAATTTGCCTGTTGTCATTGGCTCTCAGATTATGATTGGGATTGCAGCAGCAATTTTCCCACCTGCGATTACTGCTATTACTCTGGGACTTGTAGGACATGAGAGATTAGATAGGCGAGTAGGTCGTAATGAAACATTTAACCATACAGGAAATCTGCTAGCTGCTACTCTCGCTGGTTTAGTGGGTTACTTTATTGCCCGCAAGGCAATATTTTTCTTGGTTGCAGCTATGGCTGTGGGCAGTATTATTTCAGTGAGGATGATTCGCGAAAGAGAGATTGACCACGAACTAGCGCGTGGAGATGGTGAAGAGAGAGAGGAGGAAGATAATCAAAAACATCAGCAGGGCCATGAAGGCATATTGCAATTATTGAGCGATTGCCAAATTTTATTCTTTAGTATTGCAGTAGTTCTGTTTCACTTTGCCAATGCTGCCATGTTACCGCTAGTTGGTCAAGAATTAGCACAGGGTAAAGGCACAAGTGACACAGTTTATATGTCTGCTTGTATCATTGTCGCTCAGTTAGTGATGATTCCAGTGTCTAACTTGGCTGGGCGTTTTGCACATACAGCCCGAAAACCCATATTTTTGCTGGGCTTTGCCGTCTTACCGATTCGAGGAGTGCTGTATACATTTTCAGGCAATCCCTATTTTCTCGTTTCTGTGCAAATTCTGGATGGTATTGCAGGCGGGATTTTTGGTGTGCTTTCGGTGTTAATGGTAGCTGATTTGACTAAAGGCACGGGACGCTTTAATGTTACCCAAGGAATGCTCAATACTGCTATTGGCATTGGTGCGGGTTTGAGCAACGTGCTGGCTGGATTTGTGGTTAAAAGTGCTGGTTACAATGTTGGTTTTTTGATTTTAGCAGCGATCGCAGTTGTGGCTTTAGCAGTTTTTTGGTTCTGTGTACCTGAAACAAAAACAGGAGTTAATAGAAAAGCATCACCTCAAACCGCTTAGGGCAGTCATTAATTATTAATCATTAGTCATTAGTCATTAGTCATTAGTCACTTGTACTGAGCGTAGTCGAAGTATTAGTCGTTAGTTATTAGTCCAAAATAAACCCGTTCACTCCTTAACATGGTTTGAATTAGTCCCATAAAAGACAAAGTTTTTCCACCCACAAGAGGCGAGGTATGCACTAAAATCCAATGACCAATGACAAATGACAAATGACCAATGACTACTTAATCAAAAGCATCTAGCAAAATCATGATTGTTTTCAGATACATCATCATTGGACTGACTTATATCGGTTTGGGTTTAGGATATCTCCCTGGTTTGCGGATGAACCGAGCCAGTATTGCTTTAGTTGGTGCATCTTTGCTGATGGCATTCGGGGTATTAGACCTCAAAGAAGCATGGCAAGCAATAGACTATAAAACGCTGATTTTCCTGTTTGGCATGATGGTAATCAGCACAAACTTAGCTTACGCTGGTTTTTTCCAATTAACCCTTGATACAGTTACACACTTCACCCGCAGCCCTTTAGGTTTGCTAATTGTTTTAACTTTCGGCAGTGGGATTCTCTCCGCTTTTTTTCTGAATGATACCATCGCTCTAATTTTGACTCCTTTGGTTCTCGGTTTAACTCAAACTTTGAACCTCAATCCGATTCCTTACTTACTTGCTTTGGCGGGAGCAACTAATCTAGGCTCAGTAGCTACCTTAAGTGGCAATCCACAAAATATTTTGATTGGTTCCTTCTCTGGGATCAGCTATCTTGATTTTGCGAAAGCATTGACTCCCATTGCATTAGTAAGTTTGTTAATCCAAATTGGGTTATTGTGGTGGCTTTATCCTGATGTCCGTTCTACTAAATCTTGTCCGAGTGTAACCCCCGTGCGTTACCGCATATTTAAACCGTTGCTTACTAAAAGCCTATTGATAACCGGAGGATTATTAATTGCATTTTTAATTGGGATACCTCCAGCCCAAGCAACACTTGTAGCTGCTGGTTTACTGTTTATTACTAGGCGAATCAAACCGCAACGAGTTTTAAATAAAGTTGATTGGGATTTACTGGTGATGTTCTCTGGGCTATTTATTGTGACTGCTGGAGTAGAAAAATTAGGCATATTGAATTTATTTAGCGGTTTAGTTTATAATCCCTTGAGCATATTAGGAATTACTGCTCTGCTTTCAAATTTAGTTTCTAATGTTCCAGCAGTATTATTACTACAACATTTAATTCCCCATCCAGACACGAAAACTTGGTTACTATTAGCAGCAGGATCTACTTTAGCTGGTAATCTAACTTTGTTAGGTTCAGTTGCCAATTTAATTGTTGCTGAGGCGGTTGCAAAACTTGGTTATCAGTTGTCATTCTGGGAACATCTACGTTTTGGTCTACCGTTAACTGTCGTGACTCTTATCCTGGCTTATTTTTGGATTTAGTTATTTGTCATTGGTCATTTGTCAACAATCAAACTTAAAATTTCAGGCTCAAAGGTGCAACGTTCAGGTTCAAAGGTGCAACTTCCAGGTTCAAAGGTGCAGCGTTCAGGCTCAAAGGTGCAACTTCCAGGTTCAAAGGCGCAAGGTTCAGGTTCAAAGGCGCAACGTTCAGGTTCAAAGGCGCAAGGTTCAGGTTCAAAGCCGCAAGGTTCAGGTTCAAAGCCGCAAGGTTCAGGTTCAAAGGCGCAAGGTTCAGGTTCAAAGGTGCAATGTTCAGGTTCAAAGGTGCAATGTTCAGGTTCAAAGGCTCAACTTTGATATTTCAAGAGACTTCCTTGCTTCTTGCTATTGCTTCCCATCTTTTTATCAGTCAACTTGCGCTGATGTGATGACTTTATTCCGGCAATTTTACGGTATTTTGTGACTGTTCTGCGAGTAATTGGCAGAGAAAATTGGATTTTCAAAAGCTGGGCTAATTGCTCATCAGTATAAGGATTGGGGGGTGATTCTTCTGCAATTAACTGTAATAGCATCTGTTGGATTTGTTGAGGAGTACGTCCGCCTACTCCGACAGGAACACATAGTGAATGCAACGGAATTATCCGACTGTGTTGATTGCAAACTAATATATACCGTCCCCGCACAATCCGACTGACTGTAGAGTTACTAAGTCCCACCGATTGAGCTACTAATTGCTGAGGGGTAGATACTAAGTCTAATTTATCCCGACTCTGCAAAAAAGCTTGCTGTCGCTCAACTAAAAATTTCCCAACTTTGAGCAGATTTTCTTGCCATTGTTGCAAAGCTGTGAGTAAATTTCTAGCTTTTTGTAATAATGCTTCTAGTTGTTGGGTATCTCGCCTTGCTTTTGGTGATTCCTGCAAAAGCTTAATGGCTTCGGAATTCAGACAAAAACGTTGTTTGACTTCATAAGCTAAAGAAATTTGCCAACTTCCAGCTATTAGCTCAACTTTTAAATCGGGGGTAACGATGGGAGCATCGCTACCACCGAAGTTTCTGGCCGGACGGGGTTCTAATTCTTGAATTTTATGAATAGCATCGGTAATTTGCTCGATGTCAACATTAATATTTTGGTTCAGTTTTTGCAATAATAATTGATAATTTTGCTTTGAATCGTAACTATTACCAATACAATTTGCTATGTCTTTTAAATAATTTTTAACTAGTAAAAATGCTAGACTTTCAGGCTGGTTTTTGAGTTGTATTAACAGACATTCTTGCAGGGTTCGCGTACCAATTCCAGGTGGATCTAAACTTTGGAGGAGAGGAATAACAGCCTCTAGTTCTTTTGTACTCCAGATACTACCATTTGCCCAAACTTCTGGAGTTTCTTCTAAGTAACCTGAGTTTGATAACCACTGAGTTAGATAGGTTAAGGCTTTACGTTGTCTTGACGGGATTGACAAAACTGATATTTGTCCAAGAAGATGCTCGCTTAAACTTAATTCCTGGGCGATGGGACTATACCAATTAGGTAGAATATCATCTAAAAGTGCTTCGTTGGTATGGAAATCAGAATTTTCTATTATAAATGGATTGTGTTTACATTCTTCTCGAAGATGGTCGAATATTCGTTTACCATCCCACGGCAAAAAGCGAACTAAATACTGTAGAGTTGGGTAAATAACAGTTTGAGTTTCTAGATGTGTTTCTAATGTAGATGCTGAGTTTAAGGAATTCATTAGTTAGGAGTTAAGAGTTAGGAGTTAGAAGTTAGGAGTTAAGAGTTAAGAGTTTGATCTCGTTCCCATGCTCTGCATGGGAATGCTCATCTATAGGCTCTGCCTATAGTCCAAGGAGGCGCTTGGCAGAGCCAAGGAACGAGAAGTTAAACGAGAAGTTGAAAGTTTTTGCTACAAATTCCATTGTTTCTTTTTTTTCTCAAAGCTTTCGACAGAAATTCCTAATGCTTTGTGGGGTTCTTGGGGATAAAGTGCTAAAGCATGGCGGATAAAGTTTATTTCTAATTGAGCGATCGCTTGTTCTAAATTTAAATTCATCTGATATTCTCGATTAAAAATGAGATGCTCTGGAAGAATGGTTCTTCCTCCAGAAAAAACTGCTGCTCTCTCTAAAGTATTTTGTAGTTCTCGCACATTTCCGGGCCAAGCGTAATCTCTGAGTTTTTCTAGGGCGGTTGAGGTAATTGCTAAATTTTTAATTCCGTTTCTGAGAGCAATAGAACTTAAAAAATGTTGAGTAAGTTGTTCTAAATCTTCGGGGCGATCGCGCAAAGGTGGCAGTTCAATTCGTACTACATTAAAGCGATAATAAAGGTCTTCTCGAAACTGATTCAGGCGTACCAATTGTTCTAAATTCCGATTGGTGGCAGCTAAAATGCGGACATCTACAGTTTTGGTTTGGTTACTACCCAAGCGCTCGAAGGATTTATCTTGTAATACTCGCAATAATTTCCCTTGAATAATCTGGCTCAATTCTCCGACTTCATCCAGAAAAATTGTACCGCCATTGGCTTGTTCAAAGCGACCAATTCGTAAGTGATTCGCTCCAGTGAAGGCTCCTTTTTCGTGACCAAATAATTCTGCTTCTAATAAATGTTCTGGGAGGGCTGCACAGTTAACTTTTATCAAAGGGCCGCGACT
Organism: Nostoc sp. DedQUE05; assembly: GCF_034530955.1. Classification (NCBI taxonomy): domain Bacteria; kingdom Bacillati; phylum Cyanobacteriota; class Cyanophyceae; order Nostocales; family Nostocaceae; genus Nostoc; species Nostoc sp. DedQUE05. Next base: position 17,088 of record NZ_JAVRCB010000082.1, read on the forward strand.
GCGAGGGCTAGCATTATGCAGTGTGGAAGCGACCAATTCTTTGCCTGTACCTGATTCGCCGACAATCAAAACTGTGGTGTTTCCTTGGGCAAGTCTACCAATGAGTTTAAAAACTTCTGCCATTTTAGGCGATCGCCCCAACAATTCTTCTGGTTGTCCGAGATTTTGAATATTTGCTTCACCAATTTGCTCGGCGGATGCTTGGGAATGAGCTAAAGCTTTTTGCGCCAAGTTGACTAAATCTTCTAAATCGAAGGGTTTAGTTAAATAATCATAAGCTCCCAACTGCATAGCTTCAATGGCTGTACGACTTGTTCCATAAGCTGTCATCACAATTACTGGCACTTCAAACAACGTTTTGCTACCTAAAGCTTTTAAAACAGCATTACCCTGAGTTTTGGGCATTTTTAAATCTAGAAATACCAAGTCAGGACGAGATGTGATATCTTGTTGAATCATCTTCAGTCCTTGCTCTCCGTCTCCCGCCTCTACTACGTCGTGGCCTTCATCTTTTAAAATCTGCGCCATCGCTTGACGCAAAGCTTTTTCATCATCAATAATCAAAATCTTAGCCATCGTTGTGATTCTTCGGTAAGTAAACGCTAAAAACGGTGCAACCCGGTTGAGATTTCAAATCAATATGCCCTCCATGTCGGGTGACAATCTCGTGGCTAATTGCTAAACCTAAACCTGTTCCTTGAGGCTTTGTGGAATAAAAAGGATCGAAAATGCGATCGCGTTCTTCGGGTGGTAAACCTGCGCCATTATCTTTTACCCAAGTCACTAAGTAATCTTGCTCTTGGCTGACACCAACCTCAACTTCGCTTGCTGGTGGACTTGCTTGGATGGCATTTAAGATTAAGTTAACCATTACCTGTCCTAACTCTCGGCGGCGTAGTGGTACTTGGGGCAAAGGTTCAGCAGCAGAGCGATAAAAAAGTGTTACTCCCTGTTCTTCAGCTTTGAGACGTAATAGAGAAACTGATTCAAAAGCGATCGCTTCTAGGGAAGTTGTTACCATTTCTTCTTGCTGATTTTGGTCAAAATACAATAGCCGTTGCACCAGCATTTCTAAACGATCTACTTGTTCTAGTAAACTAGCGATCGGTAAAGTCGTAATTCCCTGCTTTTTTAATTGCCGTTCTGTATATTGCAAATTTAGACGCATACTAGCTAAGGGATTGCGGACTTCATGAGCTACCCCCGCTACCAGTTGTCCCAGAGAAGCCAAGCGCTCAACTCGGTGCAAGCGCTGCTCTAACTCTTGGCGATGGTATTGCATACTATTAATTGCAGTTCCCAACAGTCCCATTTCTGCGGGTAGCGGCGGAATTAGCGAAGCTTTATCCTCTTCCATTGCCTTAATACTTTGCTGGAGTCGCTGCACTCCCCACTGAAGTTGTAAGGCAATATAAAAAGTCCAAACTCCTACAACTAAAATTCCTAAAACTACGAAAACACTTAAAACGTTTTGATTCCTATCTTCTAGATGAGGCATACGTTTCATCGTCCACACTGCACCCCACAGAGGTAGAGGGTCAGCACGCAGTACCAAGATATCAAGACCGGGGTGCAGTACTAATTCCTGGGGTAAACCTTGGCTTGTGGCTCTCCGAGTCAATTGCAAAATTGTGTCTCGTTCAGCAGGAGGAATATCTTTTTTGGGGACAGGGCCCCCGTGGGTAGGATAGGCATAGCCTAAAAGCTGGTCTTGTTGCAGCAGATAAAATCCGCCTTCTACCCTTGGGAAAACAGTTAGGGCATCGTTTGAAAGTTCCGCCAACGGCTTACCTGGCTTTGGTGTTTGCCCAATATTTGATTCCCAAAACAGCTTAATTAATCTGGTGTTGGCAAAAGCTAATTCTCTCTGATTTCTGGCAACAACAGCACCTTCTAAACTTTCAAATAGTTGTACCACTAACCATAAAGCAGCTCCACTTAAACCTAAAAAAAGGATACTGAGGATTGTTAGCTGTCGCCGGAGTGTCCAACGTTGAGATAACACAATAGGTTGCATGGAATAAGGGTTAGAACTTCTAGAAGTACAAAAACTATGCCAAATTTCAGTTGCTCATTTTTCATCCTGCCTTACTAGCTAACGAGTGTCTTGTATCTATGGCACGAGTTTTGCACTTATAAAAGTTCTAGTTAGCAATTAAATTGAATTAAAGCAGATGAATAACTCTAAAGTTCGCATTCCAAAAGAAATTGCTGCCGATGTTTTCGCTCAAGCGGCTCAGTTGTATGCCCAAGAAAATCAGGATTATTCTTTAGAAGAAATTATGCAGGCTGGAGCAGAAGTACAAATTCCTCCAGAGATGATTCAACAAGCAATACAGCAGATTCAAGCCAAGCAAATCCGAGAGCGCGATCGCCAACGCAAGTTAAAGTTAATTTTAACTAGTGGCGGCATTGGAGCCGCGATCGCACTTTTCGGTTTTTGGACGTACAATACTGTTGCTAGTAATGCTACACCAAGCGGGCGATCGCTAGAAGCTAATCTCCCAAGTGCCAATTTAGCCAATGCTAATCCTCTAGATATTCCCCCAGCACCCCCACCAGAATTACCCTCCACAGCCGGAAGCACTTTCAATGGAGAGGTAAAACAGTATCTTCTCAACCCTGAAGGTAAGGTGGATGGGCTATTACTTAATAACGGGCTACAGGTAAAGTTTCCTCCCCAGATGGCGGACAGTTTGGTGCGGATAATTACCCCAAACACGAAAGTGAGCATTTTTGGCGATCCTGGCTTTTCCACTCGCTTTGGACAGGAAGTAAGAGCCAAAAGCATTACCAATTCTCAAACTGGACAGACTTTAGTCGAACAACCTTCCACAATCGCCCCCCAACCACCCAGCTTGAGCAACTACAGTACCTTATCTGCACAGGGAACTGCTCAGAATTGGTTGGTGGGACATCGAGGAGAAATTAACGGCGTTATTATATCTAATGGCACTATTGTCAAGTTCCCGCCCCATGTAGGCGAACAGCTAACCAGTATGGCAAACATCAAAAACACAATTCAAGCCAAAGGATTCGGCACTCGCAATCGTTACGGTCAGATTTTAGAAGCTACAGCATTGTCAGTTAATGGGCAATCTGTATCTTTGCAACCAAAAGCCATCATCGATCCGTAATACCATTAACGAAAATCTTTGCAACAGATGAATCTGCTGTCGGGGCATTTAGCTTGACAAAGTAGTAGTTTTATATCATGTCCGCCTAATTAGTTTTGCTTCCCGAATATATGCAGAAAGCCCAAAAGCCCCTCTCCTCTGCACCTGAACCTCCTCTGCTCCCTGCTCCCTGCCCCCTTGCAGTCTTAATGATAAGTCTTTTACCAGACACGATATTATCCCTCTTCTGTCACTTTCCGACATAAGCAAGTAGTAAATAACTGAAATTAT
>NZ_JAVRCB010000083.1:0-17279 GCF_034530955.1 Nostoc sp. DedQUE05
TGCCCAATGCCCAATGCCCAATGCCCAATGCCCAATGCCCAATGCCCAATGCCCATTTAGTACTATCAGTTCTCTAGAAAAATAATTATTTATGATTGATTTTAGTTGGTTGATTTTAGTGAGTGGAGGTTTAATATCTGGAGTCATAGCTGGACTTTTAGGAATAGGTGGCGGTATTATCACAATTCCTCTTTTAGTCACACTAGGTTATACTCCCGTTCAGGCGATCGCTACTAGTAGCCTTGCTATTGTGATTACTTCAATTTCTGGAAGTTTGCAAAATTGGTGGATGGGCTACTTTGACTTGAAACGAGTAATTTATTTAGGAATTCCAGCTTTTTTAACTACTGGAATAGGTGTATATTTCGCCAATAAAATTCCATCTTATATAATACTGTTTACATTTGGCATCATACTACTTGCTAACATCTATCTGATTGAGCTTCGCAAGCAACTGTCCTTGCAGGAAAAAGAGGATACAGATCCAGTATTTAACCCACTAGTTTCTAAAATTGGCACTGGGGGAGCAGCAGGAATTTTAGCAGGTTTATTCGGCTTAGGTGGCGGTACGATTATGGTGCCACTGCAAATGCTGCTATTAGGAGAAGAAATTAAAGTAGCAATTCAGACTAGTTTGGGTGTGATTGTCATCACTGCTTTAGCTGCCTGTACGGGACATACATTAGAAGGAAATATTCTCTTTACTCAAGGTCTAGTTTTGGGATGTGGTGGTCTTTTAGGCGTTCAAATGAGTACTCGCACATTGCCAAAACTACCAGATTATACTGTCAGCTTAGTGCTTCGTATCTTCTTAGGAATACTATCAATTTATATTTTTTGGCAAGCTTGGATAAATTATCAACAAATAATTATTAATTCGTAATTCGTAATATTATATTTGGTTAGTCTATATCTTCAAGGGTTTCAGCTTTAATTTGACACCTATATATGGCTAACTATGCACTCATACTTTGTAACAAATTTAGATTTTTCCTAAAATTGATTATTTTGAAAATAGATGAGCTATGAGTATTTTTAAAGTTGAAGTTGTCAAAATCAATAGCATTAATCCTCATCCCAATGCCGATCGGCTAGATATTGCCTCTATTGAAGATATGGGGTATCAGGTAATTATAGTCAAAGGTAACTTGAATCCTGGAGATTTAGCTTTTTACTTTCCTATTGATAGTGTTATTCCAGAAAACTTTTTAGATGAGTTTGGTATTCGTAACTACTACTCGAAAAAACTGCGTGCTGCGAAACTTCGCGGAATTTTTTCTGAGGGTTTGCTTATTCCCGTTGGTAAAAACTTTACGGGAAATGTCGGAGATGACTACACAAATCATTTTGGTGTAACAAAGTACGAATATCCAATTCCTCAAGGAATGAGTGGGGAAGTAGAAAGTTTTATTGGACATTACAAATTCCCCAGTCCAGAAAACCTAAAACGTTACAAAAACATCCTAATGGAAGGTGAAGAAGTTGTTGTCACAGAAAAGTTGCATGGAACTAACTTCACTGTCTTAGTTGATGCTGATGGCACAACTAAAATTGGCAGCCATAATTACTTCTGGAAAAACAGCGAAGTAAACAAAAAATTAGTTTATATTCGTGCTTACAACGAAAACGAAGCTTTCCAGAAACTTCCGCCAGGAACTCAGATTTTTGGTGAAATCTACGGCGTGCAAGATATCAAATATGGCTTGAATAATGGCAATATTGGAATTGCTATATTTGCTGTGCGTCGCGGTAGCTATTTTCTCAATTACAGCGATTTTGTGACTTTTTGCGAAGAATTTGCTTTGCCGAGAGTACCTGTACTTTATATCGGTGCTTACACTTGGGAAGCGGTGTCTCAGTTCAATAATGCCAATAGTGTAGTCAGTCCCAATTGCATCATGGAAGGCGTTGTTGTGCAACCGGTTATTGAGAAAACGCATCCAGAAATAGGTAGAGTAGTCTTGAAGTTGATTAGCGATCGCTATCTGCTTCGTAAAGATGGAACTGAACTCCATTAGATTCAACTTGATTTTTGGTGGCGACACCTTAACTAACCTTCCAAAGTCGAATTACGAATTATTCGCTCAAGGTAGCCAGCGAGGATGAAATCCGGCTAAGGGGAGTTGTTCTGGTTTAATTTCAACAGTCGTAGCATCAGCGATGGGCAATAGAGGCATTAACCACAAGCTACTGGTAGCGATTGTATCTCCATCATCGGTTTTTAAAGTGTTTGGGGGTAATGATCCTGGGGGATTTGTCTGCGGTACTACTTGGTCAAATAATAAGCCCAAACCGTCGGCAGATAAACTCATTTGCACATTTCGTTGAGCGGGAGGCAGTACTAACAGTGGTTTCTGTTGCCCAGTTTTCAAATCAATTGCCACTACATAAGGCTGTTCTATGTATTGTTCCTTCGATACTAACTGTGTAAGCAAGCAGTAGAGAGTGGGTGAGGCGATGTCAAATTGGCAACTGAGAATTGAACCTGTTGTTTTTAGTAGCTGTTTCTGCACGCCTTGGTTTGTCACCAAAAATAAATCCCGCGTGTAATCTGTATTAAACTTTACCATCGCTGCTTGAGAGCCATCTTTGGAGAAAGCTTGTACCAAACCAAACTGCGGCAGAAAATCCAAAGGTTTACTGGCATCACCTTGCAGTGGTAAAATGGCTGCTCCCTGTCCTTGAGCAACCGCTACGGCTTTACTATCTGGTGTCACCATAAAGTCTCCTCCCGGCTGGCTTTTTAGGCGTTTCGGTGTGGGTTTTTCTGCTGAAGCATCACTGGTTGCTGGCATAAACCATAGTCCAAAGTCACCAGGATTAGTTTTATTTCCCCGCTGGATGACAATAGTTTGCCCATCAGGTGATAAGTCAAATTTCAGGTTTTGATAATCTTTACTATCTAAAGTCAGGTCAACTTTGCCTTCTGGTTCTGCTTTTTGTCCAGATTTAGCAGAAACGCCTGTTGTCACCGTATACAGTTGGGCTGAAAGTAAGTCTTGATTGTTTGCGGCGCGAGCAGAAAATAAAATTTTCTCCCCATCAGGAAATGACTCAAAGTCGATTACTATCAGGTCTTTGGGGGTAAGTACCCTTTTTTGCTCTTGGGTTAAGTTGTAAAGAACTAACCGTCCCTGTTCTTCTTTGTCGGTTCCGATGTAAAGGATAACGCGATCGCGTGTACGGAAGCTACCAACAAAGGGCTGTATCAGCCGATTTGTACCTTCTTGCTCTGCAAACTTATCTTTAGCTCCTTGTAACTGCACTTTATAATTTGTGCCATAAGGGGCTGGTGTCACCAGTGTATAAACCATCCGCCGCCCCGCCCAACTGAATTTACCTGCTAGGGGTGGATCGATTTTCAAGTTATCCTCGACGCTTTTTGTTTCCATTGGGCGGCTGAAGGTGAGGGTGAAGGAATTATCTTCTGCCCCAATTTGTTGATTTTGCCAGGTAAATTCCCGGACACGAGCAGTTACCACATCACCTTGCAAGATGATTAACCCAATCAGCACACTCAGCAGTAACATTAGTGCGATCGCTATACGATCCAGTGGTTGGAATGCTTTAGATTTAGTCATTGGTTATGGGGCATTGGGCATTGGGCATGGGGCATTGGGCATGGGGCATGGGGCATTGGGCATGGGGCATTGGGCATGGGGCATTGGGCATTGGGCATGGGGAATGGGGCATTGGGCATGGGGCATTGGGCATGGGGCATTGGTTGTTAGTTATCTACAAATGACAAAGGACAAATGACAAATGACAAATGACTAATAACTATAAGGATTTTGAGGTTGAGGAATTTTTTTGAGAGAGGTGGCGGCAATGGTAAGTTGGCGTTTACCTGCTAAATTTTCTGTCACCATTTGTCCTTCTACTTCTAGCCATGTATCAGCAGGGTAAAGCTCTTGATTATTTTGTAGTTTGACAGGCAATCCCACAGGGTAAGCATCTGCTGCACAGCAACTTAAGACAAATCGTGCTAAAAACAAATATTCTTTTCCGATATCGGGCGGGTGAATCACAAATCCTTGCACCTTGACTTTTTGCCCTGTATATGTATCCGGCTCAGGATAGACATTGACGGTGCGTACCCAGTCTACAAGCGATCGCTCCTCTGGACGAACAGTAACCCGAAAGGCTTGGGGTTTGACGCGTGTGCTTCCCAATAAATCAGTCGTCACCCCCCTTTGGAGTGCTTTGTCACTAGCAAAAACTTGCGGTGTAACGATAAAACCTAGAATTGCTGTAGTCAACAATAAACCACTGCCCCAACCAGGGGGAAATAAACTAATATGCTGGGTGTTTGGCGTAACATCATGGCGACGCCGTTGCCAAAGTTCCTGCATCTTGAACAAACCAATAATGATGAAGCTGATACCAGTTACAATCACCAACCAAAAGTAATTTGGATGAATCAATAGGTTCAGCTTATTAGTTAGCCAATATCTCAGCATCAAAATGCCCCAAGCCGTAATTGCTAGAGCATCCAGCCAAGGGAGTAACAGATTTGGGATTTTAGATTTGGGATTTTTGTTAGCCATTAGTCATTAGTCATTGGTCATTAGTCATTGGTCATTAGTCATTAGTCATTGGTCATTAGTAAAGGACAAATGACAAGGGACAAAGGACAACTGACAAATGACAAATATTTTCTTAAAAGACGTGCAAGTTCAGGAAAAGAGTAAACACAAATGTTAATTGTGCTGCTAAAGCAAATAAGTAAAAGATAGTTTTGGGTTTAAAAATAGATAACATCAAACCAACGCTTTTGATGTCAACCATTGGGCCAAACACCAGAAATGCCAACAATGAACCGCTGCTAAAGGTTGAGGCAAAAGATAGGGCGAAGAAAGAATCGACTGTAGAACAAATTGATACTATTACAGCTAATATCAGCATGACCACAATTGAGGTAATGGGCCCAGCACCCAAACTGAGAATTAATTCACGGGGAGCTAGGACTTGAATAGCAGCAGCGATCGCACTTCCTAAAATCATCACTCCGCCCAATTCCCGCAATTCTTGGATGCTATTATCCACAACTAGGCGCAGTTTGGCTGCTAACGGTTTATCAGCAGTAGAGACTGAGGTAGGCAGTACTAAATTAGGATCTATCCGTAGAGGTATACCTGCTTTTCCTCCTAAGATATAAGTCCCGGATTGCAACAGATTGGGTACTGTTTCTTCTTGTTGTCCTTGGTAAGGTTTACCACGGCGTTTGGTTTGGGGCTGCGCGGCTGGATTAAACTTCATATAACGAGCGATCGCAGGTTGGACTATGGGATTTAAGTCCTTTTGAAAACTGAAAACATACCCGATAATTGTGGCAATTGTTAAGGAAAATACGACTCGTAAAACTACTATTTCTGGCTGATCTCGAAATGCTGTCCAAGTAGCCCAAATTACAACTGGGTTAATTGTTGGTGCTGCTAGCAAAAAACCAATTGCGACTGGTGTGGGTACTCCTTGAATCAGGAATCGCCGCGCTACCGGTACATTCCCGCACTCACACACCGGAAACAAAAAGCCGATCGCACTGCCAACTAAAGCACCCAACAGCGGATTTTTGGGCATTTTTTCTACTAGTTTGCGCTCATCAACAAAAAACAGCAGCAAACTGGAGAATAAAACCCCAAGAAGCAAAAAAGGCATCGCCTCGACTAGCAGACTTAAAAATAGCGTAAAACCATTGTTCAGTTGATTCATGAGCGTCGCAGTCAAAAGCGGTTTTTAGTTTTAGGGTTCTGCCTAGCCATTCTATCGAAATGGGGATCAAAAGCAGTTCGGGAAAATTAAACATTATTTAAGTAGCAAGTTATCCTATCTTCCAAATAGCAGTTAAGCGCTACAAACCTTGGCTTCACACGAGTTCGTGACTTTTAACTGAGTGCATTTACTGACAACGATCATTTCTAAGATTGTCTAAGTTCAGAAATTGTTCCGGTATAGAGGGCAAGTAACTGCACAAATGATTTGAAATTACCTATGTTTATACTTACAGTAATTTGCTGGATAAGATATTAGTGCGGCTGTATTTTCATCAAGTATTCACAGTTCTTCAAAATTTGGGGTATGTGTAGTCCATCGTAGACATCGTTATTGGTTGCTATCATCATTGATTTTGACTAGTTATAGCAAAATTCGATCTGAGCTTTGGTTGATTTTTTACTACAAAAACTTTAAAAAGGCAAGTCCAAAGTTTAGCAGATACAGGAAATGATTGGGGAAATTTTTCGGCGTTAGCGATCGCCTAAGTTTCTATATGAAGTGAGAATTCGAGCTATGACAAGTCACAAAGCCTTGAAAGGAGCGTCAAAATGATATCCCCGACTTCTTAAAAGAAATAGGGGATATAGTTTACTCTTTGACGATTATTTTGTTCGATCGCTGTTAGTTTCGTTTTGTGGAAATCCCCCAAATCTTGATTTGTCGATCGAATCCACCACTGGCAAGAATTTTACCATTGGGACTAAAAGCGATCGCACTTACCCAGTCTGTATGTCCATTCAGTGTATTTATTAACTCACCTGTAGTTAAATCCCACAATTTAATTCCATCTCTACCGGCACTAGCAAGGGTTTGTCCATCGGGATTAAGAGCGATCGCATTTACCCAGTTATTATGTCCTGTAAGAGTGCGGACTAATTCTCCAGTATTAATATTCCACAATTTTATGGTGCGATCGTGGCTAGCACTAATTAATGTTTGTCCATCTGGTGTAAAGATCACAGCGCTAACAGCACTAGAATGAGCTGGCAATTGACTGATAAATTTACCAGTACTCAAATTCCACAGCTTGATTACACCCTTATTATCACCACTAGCTAAGGTCTGTCCATCAGGACTAATAGCGAGAGTATAAATCAAATTATCAAAGCGTACTATAGTCCCTAGAGGACGCTGCTGTAGCAAATCCCACATCCGAATCCCATCTAAAGCTCCACTGACGAGAACTTTACTATCAGGAGACACCGCTAAAGATAAGACGTTACTGGTATGTCCGACAAAAGAGCGGCTAAATTTTAAATTTTTCAGACTCCAGAGATTAATCGTATTGTCATCGCTACAGCTAGCGAGGGTTTGCCCATCTGGCGAAATCACTAAAGATTCTACGGCTGCTTTGTGTGCTTTGTTAATAGTCGCTAACTTTTTGCGCTTTGCTAAATTCCACAGGCGAATTATACCCTCGTTTTCTGCACCTCCACTCACCAGAATTCTGCTATCTGGAGTGAAAGCGAGGGATTTAATGGTTCCGTTATGTCCGATGAGTGTGTAAAGTAGTTGAGCATTAGCAAAGTTAGTGTTAGCTGGGAAGTTTGGCGTTACTTCAATGGCAGCATGAGCTTGATGAATATAAAACCCTTCCCAGGTACTCACTGGAAGGGCAACAGCTGCCATAAATGCCAGGATAATATACGGTCGCAGAAAATTACCGCCACCTCTTCCCTCACTACTCACTCTTTTTCCTCACTTTTATAGATACAGTTAAACCCAATAAATTTTGCAGAGTTATTTTAAGTCATAACTCTGCACATCTTAAAGAGGTGGTTTTTTCTTAGAAACGCTTAACATTGGTAAAGGCGCACTAGAAGAACGAGAGGGCAAATAATGTTGCACTACAGGCTCCTCTGGTAAAGAACGACGCTGCTGGACACGCCACAACTTAAAGCCTAGCGCTATCCCTGCCGTTCCCAAACCAAAAGCAAACAACGACCAGCTATCATTCAATCCGCCAATCAGGGCATCCATAACGCCCATCGTCATCAATACACTGATTAGTGGCTCTTTTCGGTAGGTTGACTTCAAAAAACGAGGTAATACAGCATTCATCACAGCTTGGTTGGTTCCAGTTCACCTTTTGTGTATATTTACCAAGAATACCTCACCCATAATTTGCCTTTCTCATTCAAGGCAGATACTAAGTTATGATTTTTTTAGTATGGGGAGGAAATTTACTCATTAATCGCCTTGCACATATTAGTTGCAAGTCTATAATATTTCAATCGCTAATAGGTATTTCGATTCCTCTCTTGCTTACATTCTAGGGCAGTTATTTATGAATAAGTTTAATTAATCTATCTAGAGCGAAGTACTCCGCTATTAATTATTGAAGTCAAAACCAACTGGTTGTTCCAGCTGGTTGAAACTCTTTTAATTACTAGCTTACAACTTCAAGATTGTGCTTGTTGATGGCACTACTTCAGACCCAGCCATGATAGCACTCCTTGATTAGTGACATACTCAATCACCAGCATCAAACCAAAGCCAATCATTGCAGCTCGACCATTCAAGCGTTCGGCATATTCGTTAAAGCCAAACTTAGGCTCTTCTAGTTTAGGTGTAATTGTTGGTTGTGTTTGTGTCATTTTTTAAGAAACCTTTTTTGGCAAACGGGACTTGATATCAGACTTCTGGTAGAAGTCGGGAAAAGTAGGGATAATCACTACTTACTTTTCATGGTATCTGGAAAACCCCTCTCTAAATCTCTCTCGTTTTAAAAGAGAGACTTTGAAATTCTCAGATGACGTTGAAAAGTCAGGTTAACTTAAAAGCTAATTGCAGTGCTGGAATGCCAAGGTGACTTGAAAAATTCAGCAATAGCTCCCTACTAGGGAGCTATACAATCGCTTTTTTAATAAATTGTTACTATTCTTTATATATTGTATAAATACTGGGGCAATAGTCAAGAGTAAGAGTTTGGGCTACTCAGATTGAATTAAGAAAGTTAGAACAGAAATTAGGTATCTCTAATCCAGCTATCTCTAATACGGAACTAGCAAGATAGAAGTAGCAAGCTTGAGATTGGAAGGGTACAGTTAAACAAAAAAATTATCAGAGGCGATATATGGAAATCGGCGTTCCCAAGGAAAACAAGGATCAAGAATTTCGGGTAGGGTTAAGTCCTTCTAGTGTGCGGGTGCTGCGAGAAAATGGTCATAGCATCTTCGTCGAGACGCAAGCAGGTAATGGTGCTGGATTCTCCGATGATGACTACAAAAGTGCTGGAGCCGAAATTGTCCCCACATCAGAAAAAGCTTGGAATCGGGAATTGGTTGTTAAAGTCAAAGAACCACTGACGGCTGAGTATAAATTTTTGCAAAAAGGGCAGGTAATATTTACTTATTTACACTTAGCAGCCGATCGCAAGTTGACAGAGAATCTAATTGATTGTGGCACAACTGCGATCGCTTACGAAACTGTAGAACAACCTGGTGCTAACAGATTACCCTTGCTCACCCCCATGAGCGTAATTGCCGGTCGGCTAGCAGTACAATTTGGAGCCAGATTCTTAGAACGTCAGCAAGGTGGTAGAGGTGTACTTTTAGGTGGTGTCCCTGGAGTTAAACCAGGTAAAGTAGTAATTTTAGGTGGCGGCGTTGTCGGCACAGAAGCAGCTAAAATTGCCGTAGGCATGGGTGCGATCGTGCAAATTTTAGATGTGAGTGTCGAGCGCTTATCTTACTTAGAAACACTCTTTGGCTCTAGAGTCGAATTGCTTTACAGCAACTCTGCTCATATTGAAGCCGCAGTCATTGAAGCCGATTTGCTCATCGGTGCAGTTTTAGTGTTAGGACGTAGAGCGCCAATACTAGTATCCCGCGAATTGGTCAAACAAATGCGTCCTGGTTCGGTGATAGTTGATGTAGCCGTTGACCAAGGCGGTTGTATAGAAACCTTGCACCCTACATCCCATACAAATCCGGTATACCTTGAAGAAGGTGTAGTGCATTATGGCGTTCCCAATATGCCAGGAGCAGTACCTTGGACAGCAACTCAGGCACTTAATAATAGTACATTACCTTATGTTGTCCAGTTGGCGAATTTGGGAATTTTGGCACTGGAGGTTAACCCAGCATTAGCTAAGGGTGTGAATGTGCAAAATCATCGCTTAGTGCATCCTGCTGTGCAAGAGGTATTCCCTGATTTAGTAAATTAAAGTGTGTAAGGATTAGGCGATCGCTTATTTCATTTTAATAGAGGTAGCGATCGCCAATCAGATTAATTTTCTTGCCTTATGCGCGGATGGGTAGGTGTACAAAACGAGAAGGAGCGAAAAAGGCTGTACGCTCCTTCTATACAAAACTTTCAGGGCACTGGTACTTTCAAAGCATCCGCGCACCTTATGGGGACTGGTTTTCAGCGATTTGCATCTTGTGCTATGACTATTCCCTATGCTATGATTCACTCATTCGCGCAACCGCACCTTGAAAATCAAATACAGCAACGCTTTCAGAAGCCAGCATTGCAATTCATCAAAATCCCTATTAGGGATTGAAACAATAATAGGATGCAAGCGATCGCAGCAAGATTAGGGGATTGCAATTCATCAAAATCCCTATTAGGGATTGAAACAACTATGAGAGAAAACAAAATACAGGTAACGCTGAATTGCAATTCATCAAAATCCCTATTAGGGATTGAAACAACTAGAAGTTGGGGTAACACAACTGGGAAACCTTCAATTGCAATTCATCAAAATCCCTATTAGGGATTGAAACATCTTAGGTCGCCAATGGTATAATAAAAAGTTATTTGCAATTCATCAAAATCCCTATTAGGGATTGAAACACTCCAACTGTTTCGGCAGCAGCTAGACCGCCTTATTGCAATTCATCAAAATCCCTATTAGGGATTGAAACCTAATTATCAATATGTATCCTCTGCCCTTCGTGGAAATATAATTGCAATTCATCAAAATCCCTATTAGGGATTGAAACTTTTGCAGTGGTTAGCAACACACTTTCAGATAAAATTGCAATTCATCAAAATCCCTATTAGGGATTGAAACAGTAGCCGCCTGATTGGCTACCTGCACCGCGTCATTGCAATTCATCAAAATCCCTATTAGGGATTGAAACAAATCCTACTGCCTTGTATTCTGAGGGCTTATTAAATTGCAATTCATCAAAATCCCTATTAGGGATTGAAACTCCTAAAACGCCCATTTTGATAAGTGATGTTTACATTGCAATTCAATAAAATCCCTATTAGGGATTCAAACTTTTTGACTCTCTGAAGTGTAAGTCCTAATTCATTTTCAAGCCAACAATTCGTCTATAGCTACACTAAAACCCAGTAATACTCTTTGAGTACTAACCATATTACCAGCTTTAAACCCGCAAACCTGATTATCTGTCATGACAAAAACTAACCGACTTTCAGGAAATACTAGCCAAACTTCCTCACAACCGGACTGCAAATACTCCTGTGCTTTGAGAAATAATTCTTCAGCTAAATCGGTGGGTGAAACTATTTCAGCAATTAGTGGGAAACTTTGTGGCAAAGTAGGAACATCACCAAACTGAGCTACCAATTCAGGCGTAAGATAAGCCACATCAGGACGGCGACCCTCTTTATATGTACGACAAGGTACTTCAGTGTAAACTTTCCCACCTTGTTGATTGAAGTTAATGTAACTTCTCCAGTAAAAACCAATATTAAATTGAATTTCGCTATGTTTTAATGTCATCCCTGTTTTTTCTACTAGTTGCTCGTCTACCCACTCCATCCCTTCTGGAGGATTTGCCATGAAGTCTTCTAATGAAAGGATTTCGGGGATGGATACAACATCATTGTGTTTGGAGATTAACATTGTGAGCCTCCATTTGGGCTAGTTAAACATTCAAAATTCAAAAGAGTTACATCAGGAGATTTAAACCCTAACTGAAATAGTGGTATTCAAGCGATCGCGTCACTTTTAGCAACTAACTAGATCGCCCCAAGCTAGGTTAAAATCAGCTTCTTAAAGCATTACCAAACTACCTTCTGCTTCTTCCTCTAGTTCATAACCATTAGCTAATTTTTCAATTGCTTGGTCAATCATTGCCAAACCCTGATCTACTCTTTCAACCAAACTTAGCTGTCCTCGGAGTTCGGCAGCACCGACAAAACCTTTAGCATACCAAGTCATGTGCTTACGGGCTTGACGTACACCGCGATCGCCTTTATATTCCCACAAGGCTTGTAAATGATCTCTTGCACATTCCAAACGCCCAATTGGGGTTGGTGATGGTAATATCTCTCCTGTTTTCAGAAAATGATCGATTTCTCCCACCAAAAACGGATAACCCAAAGTTCCACGCGAACACATCACACCATCAGCGCCAGTTTGTTCTAAGCATTTCACCGCCGCTTCAACAGAAAAAATATCTCCATTCCCAATCACTGGGATAGAAAGCACTTCTTTCACACGGGTAATCCATTCCCAACGGGCATTGCCATTGTACCCTTGAGCGCGGGTGCGTCCGTGGACTGTGATCATTTGTGCCCCGGCATCTTCCATCCGCTTGGCAAAGTCGAGAATCGTAATTTCGTTGTCATTCCAGCCAATACGAGTTTTTACTGTCACAGGTACATCAACAGCTTTCACCACTTCCCGCACAATTGCTTCTGCTACTTCTGGTTGCCGCAACAACGAAGAACCACCACCATTTTTAGTGATTTTATTTACCGGACAACCCATATTAATATCAACTGTATCAGCACCTTCGGCAACTGCTTTTATTGCTGCTTCTGCTAAGAAATCGGGACGGCAATCAAATAGTTGAATGCTAATTGGGCGTTCGTTGGGATCTACCTCCATGATTTTGGGTAACTGTTTAACATAATGCAACCCCGTAGCATTCACCATTTCGGTATACATCATCGAATCTGGGGCATAGCGACGCACAATCCGGCGAAACACCATATCTGTCACTCCAGATAGAGGCGACTGGAGAACCCGACTTTTTACCTCGAAAGAGCCAATCTTTAAGGGTTGGGAGAGTCTAGCTTGCAGAATGGGAGAGAGGGAAATCATAGAAAAAATTATCGGAATGGGAAATAGTAAGAATATGTAGATAAATCCGTGATAAAAGATACAGCTAATTTCAAGTTAGTGAGTTACACAAGCTAAGTCTCAAAACCAAGTATAAAGCCTGTTTTACTTCTGTTAGCGCAGCGATGCGTAACCCATTTTGACTTCTGAATTCTGCTGTAATTGTAGGTTACGTATCCTGACTTGGAGGCTGTTTTTGCATTTCTTGCTGAATCTCTTCTAGGCTCAAACCTAACTCTTTCGCAGTTTCTTCAAAACTCAATCCCAACCTCAACAACAAAGGTATCATTCTAAACTTTTCTTCACGCGCTCCTTCTTGTTTGCCTTCTTGTTTGCCTTCTTGCTTACCTTCTTGATAAACTCGTGTTTGTTTCAAATCACTTAACCCAAACATACCTTCAATCTCCTCTCGACTCATCGTCGGAAACTTATAAACTAATATTGTCTCTATCAATTCTAGTAACTGCCGCCGTTGTGGTTCGATGTTGATTTCTTGCTGGGTTCTCTCTATTAACTGCCTAGCAGATGTAATTGCTGTCTCCTCTTCATCGACCACTAATTTCATCGTAGCAATTCCAACTGGCAATGATGCAGTTTCACCTAATTCATTAAGGTAAATACGACTAATGCGCCCGCTAGTGAAAAATTCACTGTAATTCTTGATATTTGCTGTATCTAAACTGCGATTGGGATAAATAACTACTCCTCGCCAAGAATTTTTCGGTTTATTTTGGTGTAAGTATAAAAAAATTTCTGAAAATAGGCGTGAATAAATTTCTGTGTCAGCTTGGAACTGGACTTCAACGAAGTAAATCAGATTTTCTTCCCCTTGTGTTGGGAGAAAAACACCATCAATACGAAATGCCGTTTGCTTGATTTCAATTGAGGAGAATTGATAAGTCTCTGCCGTTTGGGGTGGATTACCAATTAATTCAAAAAAGATGCTAGGAAGTTCTTGAAAAAGGCGATAAAAAATGCTATCAGTTTTCACACTTAATGCACTATGGTGATTTAATTCGTTAGATTTTACCGTGAAACACTACTGATAAAAATTAGTAAGCCGACTGCAAGAAGCAATCGGCATAACAAACAAATTCACGATCGTTTAGTTGCAATTTAGCCGTGAGTTGCACCTTGAGGAGGACGCGAGACAACTTTTTTAGCTAAACCCAAAGTCTGCAACACTAAGATGCTCCACCAAGTAACATCAATTTCCCACCAAGAGAACCCAGATTTCGCCATGTGGGGATAAGTATGATGGTTGTTGTGCCAGCCTTCTCCATAAGTGACGAGGGATACCCACCAAAGATTACGAGCGCCATCGTTGGCATCAAAGGTGCGATAACCCCACAGGTGTGATGCTGAATTTACAAACCAGGTTGAATGCCAAAGCAAGACACATCTGAGAAACACTCCGTAGAATACAAAAGACCATCCTCCTAATGCATAAAGCAGCAAACCGAAGGGTATTTGCAATAGCAAGAAGTAACGATCTAGCCAACAATAAAAGGGTTGTTTGGCTAAGTCAGGGGCATATTTTTTATAAGTGTCATAGTCAAAAAATTCTGGACGTGGATAGAAAATCCACAATATATGGCTCCACCAAAAGCCTCTTTGGGCAGAGTAGGGGTCTAAATTGATATCTTCTGTGTGGGCGTGATGTTGGCGGTGTCCACCTACCCAAAAAATTGGCCCGCCTTGTAAAGCCAGCGCTCCAATTAGGGCGATCGCATACTCTAACCACTTAGGAACTTGGAAACTTTTATGGCTCAGTAGTCGGTGATATCCCAAGCAAATACCAATACTCCCGAACAACCAGTGGAGAAACACTAGCAAACCTAATGCTGGCCAGGAGAAAAACCAAGGAGCCAGAAGTGCTAAAGCATGAAATGTAGTAAAAAATACCACATTTGTCCAACTGAGTTGAGGTGAGTTGCCTCTCTCAGGAGCGATGGCTTTGCCAACACCTTTGGCGAACGCCCCAAAATTTGCGGTCATAAAAATTCCTGTTGATGGATGATGAAGTGATTTACTTTTTATTGGGCATAATCCGACTAAGGATTTATCCACCCTCTTACTAGTTAGTTACAGTGAGCCAGCGCGGTCTTGGGGGTTTCCCCCATTAGCGACTGGCGAACCCGTAGGGTAGAGTAAAGCAAGTATCACTTACATTTGTTATGCTAGCAGAACTCTGATACCCCTGCAAGTGCCACTTGCATTTTTCTATGTCATCTCAACTCATTTCCACTCGTCAACGCCTGATTCAAGCTGCACTTGAGTTGTTTTCTGCTCAGGGAGTAAGCGCTACCACAACCCGCCAAATTGCCGAAAAAGCCGAAGTCAATGAAGTGACTCTATTTCGGAATTTTGGCAATAAGCATGGATTACTTTTAGCTGTGCTGGAAGAGTCCGCAGCCTTCAAGGATTTAGGTGAATCGCTGGTACGGCGGGCAACACCTCCCGGCAATGTTTACCAAGCTCTTAAAGATTATGCAAGTGATAGCTTACATGCATTAGAACGAGTACCAGAGTTCGTCCGATCTGTGGTAGGTGAAGCCGACCAATTCCCGGCAGAAAATCGCCGCGCACTAGGCAGGGGAGTCACAGAGGCAAACCGTTATGTAGCTCAGTATTTAGCTACTGTAATCCAGCAAGGACATTTAAATACCTACTTACCGGCAGAAAAATTAGCCAGTTTGCTAAATGGGATGATTTTGGGATATGCAGTAATTGAGTTCACCAGCGAATTTCACGAACTTTGGGAGGATCGGGATGATTTTCTCGAAAATTTGGTGGAGTTGTTTTTACATGGAGCCATGTCATCTTCAGCAGAATCGGCAATAAACTCCTTACAAGGAGGATTCACCACCACAGAAATAGCTGATTTACCAGCTAGTTTGGTTCACGAAATTCTGCAACAGGCCAGGAAATTTGGAGTACGAGATTATGCCTTAGCTTACGTATTATTTGGGGCTGGATTATCCGCTACAGAAATAACTAGCTTGGAGCGATCGCACCAAATCTACGATAGTCAAGGGCACTTCCTGCAAATCACAATCCCCGGATTTGTCCGTCAAGTACCCGTGAATCAGTGGATTTTGGGCAAACGCTACGGTTCTTTTACTAATAATCCTTTAATTAAATGGCTGAAAAGTCGTAAGGATGCTCAAACAGCCATGTTTTTGAATGATACAGGCACACCCATCTCAGAATCAGAGCTTGAAACACGTTGGCAAGTATGGAGTGAGGGATTGTTAACTCCCCAAGCACAAGCGCCAGCGATCGCTCAGGCACAACAAACCTGGCGCGTAGAAATGTTAATGCGGGGGATTACCTTAGAAAACCTGATTATTTTAACAGGTTGCGATCGCACCCAATTACAACCCTATGTCCGCCGCGCCAAAGAAAAAGCCGCCCTAGAGCAAGCCACCCGTTTGGATCATAAGCCAGGATAGGGAGTGGGGAGATAATACCAATTCAAAATTCAAAACTTGTACTGAGCGCAGTCGAAGTATTCAAAATTCAAAATTAGGAAAGCTAGACAGAACAAAGGTATGTCCCTATGTATCTGTCGCATTTTTTTTCAAATTGGTATAAGGAGTATCAGGTGGCGTTTTCCGACGCAGAGCCAGCGATCGAATAATTAGTAATTCGTAATACTCGCCAAAGGCGAGAAGCAAGCTACGTAATTCGTAATTAAGGATTCATTAGTATGATGCAGTTAAACAATTAAAATCAAACAATAGAGGTTCTTTTACCATTGTTTGCACCATTCAAGGTTGTAGCTGTACTCTCAGATGGGGATTGGGTGTTGCTCGAACGGCGTGATAATTTCTTGCGTGGTTTGCCTCCCGCCTGTATATATTGCAAACTGTCTTTGCCATAATGGGTTGCCACACTCATTAACATTTTTTCAGAGTAGCCGCGCAATTCTTCTTCAATTAGAGAGAGGCGACCTGTCATTTCATCTAGGGTAGAAAGTAAAGTGTTGTATGCAGATAGCTGGGTTTGCAAGGTTTGGATGCGGCTGTCGTAGTCTGTCAAATTTAATCCGTTGCCAAATTCTAGCGTCGGGCTAATCGATCGCATTCCTGCAATTCGACGGAGAGCGTTTTCGAGAGTGGGTGAACTGCGTTTTAGTCGTGCCATAAAATGCTCTCCTGAAGGAAGTTATAGGATTACTGCATGTACTCTAGCCAATGCAACAATAAACTTCTCTGAGAGATAATTCGGAAAAATTAAAGCAAACTAAGAGCAACCTAATTATTTTTAGTTGATTGTACTGAGGTTTTTATTAAACTTGTCAAAAAAGTAACATTTAATAAGCAACAAGTACCTGAAAGTCGTTTTAAGGTACTCCAAAGTCGTTTTGAGGTACTTCAAAGTCGTTTTGAGGTACTCCAAAGTCGTTTTGAGGTACTTCAAAGTCGTTTTGAGGTACTTCAAAGTCGTTTTG
>NZ_JAVRCB010000084.1:0-13905 GCF_034530955.1 Nostoc sp. DedQUE05
ACAGAAGTTGGACTTTAATACACATAATCATGATTCTGTCAATGCGTAAGTCCTAGTGTATACCCCAAGTCTCAATACTTGCCGTTTAACCTTTCCCCTTTAACCTTTTCCCCAAACCCAATTCTGAGTTCAAAATCCAAAAACCGAGTACTATTGCCCAAGTCTTGAGTCTATCTTTGTAGTATAGAAAGAAGCACTTTGACCTAAGACTATGCCTTCTTCTGAAAAATCTCTCACTTATCCAACCAGCCATAAGAGCAATCAAGCTGATAATTACCACGGTACTTCAGTTGCAGATCCTTACCGTTGGTTAGAAGATCCTGACTCCGAAGAAACAAGAACTTGGATTGAGGCACAAAATCAAGTTACGTTTGGCTACTTGAGTGAAATTCCTGCTAGAGAAAAAATTAAACAGCGCCTCACCAAACTTTGGGATTATGAAAAATACGGTATTCCTTTTAAAGAAGGCGATCGCTACTTTTATTTCAAAAATGACGGATTGCAAAATCAAAGTGTCCTTTACACCTTGAAAACTCTCGATGACCAACCCCAAGTTTTACTCGATCCCAATAAACTCTCAGAAGATGGCACTGTTGCTCTTTCGGGATTGTCGATTAGCGAGGATAGTAAACTTTTAGCTTATGGTCTATCTTCCTCCGGTTCTGATTGGCAAGAGTGGAAAGTACGCAATGTTGAAACTGGTGAAGACCTCCAAGACCACCTGAAGTGGATTAAATTTTCTGGCGCATCTTGGACACACGATAATCAAGGTTTTTTCTACAGTCGCTACGATGAACCAAATGAAAAAACTCGATTAGAAGATGTCAACTATTATCAAAAGCTCTACTATCATCAACTAGGTAAATCTCAATCAGAAGACGTTTTAATTTATCATCGTCCTGACCAAAAAGAATGGGGTTTTAGTGGTGGCGTTACTGAAGATGGACACTATCTAATAATTTCAATTTGGCTAGGGACTGACTCTAAAAATTTAGTTTTCTTCAAAGATTTAACTAACGCTAATGCGGAAGTTGTAGAACTCATTAACCAATTTGAGGCAGATTATAGCTTTATCGACAATGATGATAGCGTCTTTTATTTTCGCACAGATTTAAACGCACCACGGGGAAGAGTGATTGCAATTGATACCAAAAACCCTGTACCAGAAAATTGGCAAGAAATTATTCCCCAATCAGCAGAAACTTTGGAAAGTGTCGGTATACTTAATAATCAGCTCGTTGCAGATTACCTCAAAGATGCTCACAGTCAAATCCAAATTTATGACCTCAAAGGTGCGTTTATTCGAGAGGTAGAACTACCAGGACTCGGTTCAGCCGGAGGCTTTGGGGGTAAGCGTTATGATACTGAAACTTTTTATAGTTTTACCAGCTTTACCATACCAGGCACTATTTATCGCTACGACATGGTGACAGGAAAAAGTGAGGTTTTCCGTCAACCACAGGTAGATTTTAATCCTGATGAGTACGAGACAAAACAAGTCTTTTATCACAGCAAAGATGGTACTAGAGTACCAATGTTTATTACGCACAAAAAGGGTATTAAATTAGATGGAAATAACCCTACTTATCTCTATGCTTATGGTGGTTTTAATGCCTCAATGACACCTGGTTTTTCTGTGAGTTTGTTGGTGTGGATGGAGATGGGTGGTGTCTATGCTATGGCTAATATCCGTGGTGGTGGAGAATACGGTGAAGAATGGCATCAAGCAGGAATGAAGGATAAAAAGCAGAATGTCTTTGATGACTTTATTGGTGCTGCTGAATGGCTGATTGCTAATAAGTATACTAAAACTGAAAAGCTAGCGATCGCAGGTGGTAGTAACGGCGGTTTATTAGTGGGTGCTTGTATAACGCAACGTCCCGATTTGTTTGGTGCAGCGTTACCAGCAGTCGGCGTCATGGATATGTTGCGGTTCCACAAATTTACCATCGGTTGGGCTTGGACTTCCGAATATGGTTCTGCGGATAATCCAGAAGAGTTTCCGGCGCTGTATGCTTATTCGCCATTACATAACATCAAACCAAACACAGCTTACCCAGCAACCTTAATTACCACAGCCGATCATGACGATCGCGTTGTCCCTGCTCATAGTTTCAAATTTGCTGCGGCTTTGCAAGAGGCTCACGCAGGTGATGCGCCAACGCTAATTAGAATTGAGACAAAAGCAGGACATGGTGCGGGTAAACCCACGGCTAAAATTATCGAAGAAGCCGCCGATAAATGGGCTTTTTTGGTACGTGCTTTAGATGTGAAATTTTAGTAACTTTGTCGGGTGGGCATTGCCTACCCTACGAGACTAAACTAACTACTGCCCTGACTAACTTCTCTGGCTCTACAGGTTTTGTAATGTGAGTTTGAAATCCTACCTGAAGCGCTCTTTGTCGGTCAATTTCTGCGGCATAAGCGGTTAGTGCGATCGCCCGAATATTTCCTCCCTGATTCGGTGGACGAGATCGAATCTGCTGCATCAGCATATAGCCGTCCATCTCAGGCATACCGATGTCACTCACTAGCACGTCAAAACTGAACTGCTCTAAAGCTTGCAAAGCTTCTAAGCCAGAAGCGACGGCTGTCACATTTGCCCCGCTTTGTGACAGCACAAATGCCTGAAATTCACGGGTATCTGGCTCATCATCCACCAGCAAAATTTGAACGCCGTCTAAAGGCACTTCTGCTTCTGTCTGGGTGTGGATTGGCTCGGATGCGTTGAGCTTTGCTCTTGCCTGCTGCATGAGGGGCAATTGGATGATGAAAGTTGCGCCTTGATTCTCACCCGGACTTTCTGCTGTCACCGTGCCCCCGTGCATTTCGACAATTTGCCGCACGATCGCTAGCCCCAATCCCAACCCGCCAAATTTGCGTGTGGTTGAGCCGTCTTCTTGGCGAAAATACTCAAATACATGAGGCAAAAACTGGGGATTGATGCCCTTGCCAGTATCGATTACCCGAATCTGAGCTAGCCCGTCGAGTTGCCGCAGTTTAATGGTCACTTGTCCGCTGTTGGGTGTAAACTTAACCGCATTGGTAAGCAAATTCCACATCACTTGTTGTAAGCGGGCTACATCGCCAGAAATCAAAGCGATCTCAGAGTCAAGATCGAGAGCGATCGCAATATTTTTTGCTTCTGCTGCCAAACGCACCGTTTCCACGGCGGCAGAAATCACAAAAGTCAAACTGACCGGAGCCGCTGTTAAGTTGAGTTTGCCCTGCATGATACGGGAGATGTCGAGCAAATCTTCGATTAGTTGCGTCTGTAGATTGGCATTGCGCTCAATAATTTTCAAGGCTTCAGCTCTACGAGCTTCGCTCAGTTTGCCGTTTTGTAGTAATTGCGTCCAGCCCAAGATCGGGTTGAGAGGCGATCGCAATTCATGGGACAGCACCGCCAAAAATTCATCTTTGATTCGGTTGGCGCGATCGGCTGCCTCTCTTGCGGCTTGTTCTTGCGCCAGCAATCGTTCCCGTTCAGTTTCAGCTTGCTTTTGCTTGGTGATATCACGTGAAATTGCCACAAGTTGGGTCACTTGCCCAGCAGTGTTCCGCACGGGCGTGATGATGCTATCCCACCACTTCGGTGTGCCCTTGTAAGTGGGAAGATAGCCTTGAAAATGGCCTGTATTGCCTGCTTTGGCGGCTGCGATCGCTGTTTTGGCATTTTCATAATCTTCACCTTGCCAAATATCTTGCCAGCAGGTGTTTAGAACGAGCGTCGGATCATCGACTTCCAATAAACATAACCCGCCTGTGCTGATATAGATAATTTCGCTATCGAGTGTCAAAACTTTAATGCAATCCTTGCTGCTTTCCAGAATGCGTTGCTTTAGCTCCTCACTGTCGCGCAAGGCTGCTTCAGCGCGGGCGCGTTCGATCAGCGGAGCGACACGCGCTGCAACGTTTTCCAGCAACAACATCTCATCCGCCGTCCAATGGCGCGGCTTGTCGGAACTGACTCCGATCGAAGCCACCCAACGCCCTTCACGGACAAACGGTGCAATGACGTAGGATTGCAGATTGATGAGCGTGTAATTGTCGGCGAAATCCTTTGTCCACGGATGTGTGTTCACGTCGTCAATCCCGAACGGTTGACTTGCCGCTGTTTCCCACCATTCCTTCGCACCGAAAAGGGTAAGGTCGTAAGTTCCGGCAAGGTCTGATCCGTCGAGCCGCCAATCGGGTAGAACCGTTACCTGTCTGCCGTCTGGCGTGACATCGAGATAATAGCAGCGATGCCCGTTCAAAAACGTTCCGACTTCGCGCGTGACGATGCGGTTGATTTCCACTGCATCCGTCACCGTGCCGAGTCTTCGGCTTAACTCGGTCAAAAACTCCACTTGCCGTTCGGCTTGAATTTGCTCGGTAACATTCCTGAAATAAACGGTGATGCCGTTTGGGGCGGGGTAGGTGCGAACTTCGTACCAGCGATTATGATCTGGGTAAAACGCGGTAATTGACCCAGCCAGACGATGGTTCCGCCCGCCGTAGGCATCGCGCATGGTGCTCAAGTAGACCTGTGCCAACTCATTGCCAATCAGTCCTGGATACTCTTCCCACAAATTCTTGCCAACTAAATCGCCTGGAGTGCGATCGAGTAGTATTTCGGCAGATGGATTTATATAGGTAAACTGCCAATTCTCATCCAGTGCAAAGAAGGCTTCAGCGATACTCTCCAGAATATTCCGAGTCTGCTCCTCGCTTTGGCGCAAGGCTTGCTCTACCTGTTTGCGCTCAGTGATATCTCGCGTCACGCCTGCCACTGCTTCTACTGCGCCATTTATGTCCAAAAGTGGCACGAAAATATATTCATAGGTGCGTGTGCCGATTGCGCTAGTGTAGGGCGTTTCATCCTTGAGCAGCTGACGCGTGGCGATCGCCTGTTGAATCTGTTGCTGAAGTCGAGTTGCTAAATCGGTTGGATAATCTAGCTCAAAAAAGTTCTTTCCCAAAGCTTCATCCGAAGTTTTCTGCCAAAGATTGAGCAACGCTGGGCTGACATAGGTGAACCTTCCCGCCAAATCAAAGGTGTAAATAAAATCGGGAATTGCCGCAACAAGCGCGTCGAACTTCCGCAGTTGCCGTTCGAGTTCGGTGCGGCTGTCGCGTAATGCTGCTTCAGCACGGGCACGCTCGACGGCTGCCCACGTCTGCTCTGCTGTTTCCTCGACTCGTTTCACCTCGTCTTCCGTCCACTGGCGAGGGTTTGCCTGATGCACCGCCAGCAGAGCGACAAATCGATCTTTCTTAATTAGCGGCACATCAATATGCGCGGCAATATCGATTGATCGATACCTTGCCCGATCGCTGGCTGAGTATTTAGGGTAGTTTGCCACATCAGGAACGATCGCCGTTCGCCCTGTTCGATGATCGTCTGTCAGGTTGCGCCCAAAGTCTTCCAGATGGTACAGCCCGCTCAGTTCGGCAACGCCGTTCGTGTAGTTTTTATGAACGATAACCTCTTTGCCGCTCGGTAACACTTCAATGTAAATAACGCGGTTTGCGCCTAGAAACTCGCCCAGAACAAAGGCAGCGATCGCCTGAATCTCATTAGCGTCAGTCAGCAGGCGTAGCGCATTGGTGAGCTTGACTCGAAACGCATCGGCTTGGGCAGCTTGAGGCAAGGCATCTGTTGATGTGCGCTCCAGCAGATCGGATTCTAGCTGCTGGACTCGATCTAGTTCTGTTAACAGGATCTGCACAGCCGTTTTTAGGCTGTCCGACCAAGTTTCGATGACCCCTAGTGGCGTTTGCGACCAATCGTGCGATCGCAACAATGCACCGATCTCGCCGCCACCAACAAAGAGGTTTTCAGCCTTGGTGCGATCGCTAGCCCATCCCTGGCGCTGTTGCATTTCCCGTTCTAAAGCCTTAACGATTAAATCATTAAATGATTCGCTACCTTCCTTGAGTTTCCTGGCTTTTGCAAGCAAGTCAGGCGGAAAACAGATTGTTAAGGCTTCGCGTTCCATAGCAATGAGTGTAACCAGATATGGATACCATTTATTGTATTCTGCCCATAGAATAGTACGACTAAGTTTGCTTCCACTCTCCTTATTTGCAATCAGGGGATGAGTTTTAATATTCATAGATGAGTTAAAATTCAATCAATCACTCTAGACAGATATTAACTATGAGATGGGAAGAAGTTTGCGAACACAAACAATTACAAGATTTACCCTTAAAAATTGAATTAAATCCTAAACAAATTAAACGGTAATTGTAGAGAATAGGGAAAAGAGCGATCGCCTAAATTACTTATTTTTAAAATATTTCTTAAAAGTATTGATAATTTTTAATTAAAGATTGAAGAAAAATGAACTTTACTTAATTTAAATTATCATCTATTTCATAAATAACGCGATATTAACGTTGACAAAAAGTTAAGCGATAATGGTGAAGGCAAACAATTATTTACCTTCACTCTCAATACGGTTTGGTTAAGGTTTTTTGATGAAAATTCTAGCTCGTTAAAGATGCGATAAATCACCCTCTCTACGAAGGAATAATTATTGTAGAGACGGCGATTCATCGCGTCTTGCCTTAACCGAACAGTATTACCGCTTTTCTCGATGCAAGCAAGAAGTTTAATATTTTTATCCTTCTTGTGTACTTAAAACGCGACAGCTTGAGCTGTACCAGTCAAATGGATTGTCGTATAAGTTTGTCTTTGCCCTTGGTTGAATTTAGGAATCACAGAAAACAGGTTTGTTGTTGTGATTCCCTTAGTTTCTACTGCGGCTGAGTTGCTTTTTCCAAGGTTTACACGGGGTAAGATCAAAGTAAACACGGTATTGCCAGTATCTACTGTCCTACGGATAGTTACAGTTACGAGTGTACCAATCTCTGTTTCTACAGTACGGATCTGATCGGTACCTTGAAAATTTAATGTCTGTTGCTTATCTTTATAGGTAAAAAGGGGCTTGCCAGTAAAGCTTGTCGTTGAGTAACTAATGCTGATATTCTTACCTTGAAACTGGTATAAGTTTGGTACTACTTCTGAGGCATTAGCTGATAATACAGGTATTGCTGTTAACAGCATACCTAATGTGAACGATCCAATCAAGTTTCTTGTTTGCATATCTAAAAAAGTTTTTGCTAGTTTGACCGAGATACTTACCCGAATGGGATGACAACAGGTATCAAACCAATTTTAAAAGTAGATATTACTACAATCGTGTAAAAAGAAACACATTGCAATGCTTGTTAATCTATTTGCAATAATTTCTAATATTCTGTAAAAGTTTTATCGCCGCACCTAATAACCCTTGGGTAGTTTTAAAAAATACACCCAGATATGCTATGGGCAAAAAAGTAGTACAGCAATAAGTTTATATATCATCTCCTTTGAGGGGATTTGATTTCATTTTCGTCTTATTCCCTCAATAACTAGCAACTTGAGTTAGATTTAAATTTTGAAATACCCTTTGGGGTTTTATTTTAAAATTGGAAATTTTGTATTGCTTATGAAACGGCGATCGTACATGCTTCTAGGATTTTTCCTCAGCCTTATTTTAACTATCGTGCCAATGTCTGGCAATTTCACTAATGCTGCAACGCCAACAGCAGTCACACCTGTCTCTGCTCTCTCATTCACCCAAGGAGTGCAAAAAACAGTATTAGACAACGGTTTAACGGTATTAACCAAGGAAGTTCATACTGCTCCCGTGGTGAGTGTGCAAGTTTGGTATAAAGTTGGTTCGCGCAACGAGGTTAAGGGAGAGAATGGTATTTCTCACCAGCTAGAACATTTGATGTTCAAAGGCACAAATGACCGTCCTGTACAGTTTGGACGGTTGTTTAGTGCTTTGGGTAGCCAGTTCAATGCTTTTACTAGTTATGACGAAACAGCTTATTTTGGCACAGTGCAGCGAGACAAATTAGAAGCACTGCTGACACTAGAAGCCGATCGCATGGAAAACTCCTTAATTGGGCCTGAACAACTCACCAGTGAAAAGCGGGTGGTGATCTCCGAGTTACAGGGATACGAAAATTCACCAGGTTATCGTCTGAGTCGGGCAGTGATGCGGGCTGCTTTCCCCAATCGAGCTTATGGTTTATCAGTGGGAGGCACAAAAGCCGATGTCGAGAAATTCACGCTGGAGCAGGTACGGAATTATTACCAAACCTACTACAGCCCAGAAAATGCCACGTTGGTGATTACCGGAGATTTTGCCACAAAACCTGCACTCAAAGTTGTCCAAGAAACTTTTGGAAAGTTATCGCAACGACCAAAAAAGAATACGGCAGTTGATAATGCAACCAGAGCACTCGATCGTTTCTTAGCATCTAATTCTATCGCTGACGCTTCCTCGTCTACCCCTGTTGCGAAAAAAGCACCGATTGTCCTCAAGCAACCTGGAAGTACAGCACTATTGCAAGTGGTGTATCCTTTGCCAGATATCAAACATCCTGATGTCCCGGCAATTGATTTGATGGATGCCATTCTTACAGGTGGACGTAGTTCTCGACTTTATCAGGCTTTGGTGGAATCTGGACTTGCTAGTTCAGTGAGTGGTGGTGCTGCTGAACTGATCGAACCGGGTTGGTATGAAATTGATGCTACGGCAGCTCCCGGTCAAGAGTTGGGGAAAATTGCCCAGGTACTCCAGGAATCTTTAGTAAAATTGCAACAGCAGCCTGTTACCTCAGAAGAGTTGAAGCGGGCGAAGACGCAACTGCAAGCCTCATATATTTTGGGTAATCAAGATATCACGAGTCAAGCTAATCAACTGGGATATAACCAAACGATCGCAGGGGATTATCATTTTATTGAAAGGTATCTGGCTGCGATCGCGAAAGTGACTCCTGCTCAAGTCCAGAAAGCAGCGAAAACTTACCTTAATCCGGCTCAACAAACCATCGGTTTCTTTGAGCCGACTCAACCAGATGGTAAACCAGGAACTTCTAGCGCTGGTTCTAGTCGCACGGTAGAAAATTTCAGCCCTGGTAAGCCTGTAGATCCAGCAGAACTGGCGAAATATTTGCCACCTGCGACATCAGAAACAGATTCTAATAAACAATCACTACCAGAAGAGTTTACCTTAAAGAATGGTTTGAAGGTTCTGCTGTTGAGCGATCGCAATCTTCCCACTATTAACTTAAGCGGACAAATTGACGCTGGTGCTGAATTTGATGGCAATCAAAAAGCTGGATTAGCGAATCTAACTGCAAGCAACTTAATGAATGGGACGCAGACTAAAAATGCTCTGACTCTAGCAAAAACCTTAGAAGACCTGGGAGCCGGTTTGAGCTTCGGTGCTAGCCGTGAAGGAGTTAACGTCAGCGGTGAGGGACTTTCAGCAAATTTGCCAATATTAATTCAAACTCTAGCAGATGTGTTAGAAAACGCCACTTTCCCCGCCGATCAGTTAGAACTGAGTCGCCAAAGGGCATTGACAAGTCTGAAAGTCCAGCTAGATGACCCTAGAGGTTTGGGAAGGCAAGTATTCCAACAGGCAATTTACCCTGAAAATCATCCATTCCACAGCTTTCCCACAGCCGAGAGTTTAAAGACTATTACTCGTGATGATTTGCTTGGTTTCTACCAGACACACTACCGACCGGATACCACGACGATCGCTTTGGTGGGAGACTTTGATTCAGTTAAGGTAAAAGCTTTGCTAAATGAAGTGTTTGGTAAATGGCAAGCCACAGGTAAGCCACCTGTTCTCAAAATACCAACCGTACCATTTCCGCAAACTTTGACACAACTAAATAAAGTAATTCCCGGTAAAGCTGAGGCTGTCACCTACATCGGCTACAACGGCATCTCTCGGAAAGATCCGCGTTATTATGCGGCACTGGTGCTAAATCAAATTTTGGGTGGTGATACCTTAGCCAGCCGCTTGGGTACGGAAGTGCGCGATCGCCAAGGTCTAACCTACGGTATATATAGTGGTTTTGCCGCCGGGATCAATCCGGGGCCCTTCTTGATTCAAATGCAGACTGCTCCTCTTGATGCCCAAAAAGCGATCGCCAGTACTCTCGCTTTACTAAAACAGTTACGCGAGCAAGGAGTAACTGAAGCTGAATTAAACACGGCAAAACGCTCAATTACCAATAGCTACCCCGTGGATTTAGCTAATCCTAGTGATGTATCAAGCATCATTTTGGATAATGCTGTTTTAGGGCTTTCACGGTCAGAAATCCGAGACTTCCCCCAGCGGATTCAAGCAGTCACTATGGCTAATATGCAACAGGCAATTGAAGATTTAATTAAGCCAGAAAATCTAGTGATTGTCACCGCCGGCCCTGGAGATGCTGTAACCAAAGGCAGCTAATTATTTCAGATAAATAACAATCCTATCTGATTGGTAAAAATCGCAATAACAAGATCCCCGACTTCTTTAAGAAGTCGGGGATTTCATTGTTTACGAATGATTTAGTAGGATGGCTAATATCACCTTCTTACTTTCTGCCTCCTGCCTCCTGCCCCCTGCCTTCTGCCTCCTGCCTCATTCAAATTGAATAAGACACTGGAAAGGACTTTGCATCCTTTGGCTTCACATACACTCGCTGTAGAGGTTCTAACTTTAAGTCATTAAAGCGATCGCGTGTTAAATGCGCCATCACTACTTGCCCGTCATCGAAAGTTAATTCTACCTGAATTTCCCAACCCAAATGTATCAATCGGCTTACTGTTGCAGCCGTAGTCGTACCGTTAGCAGTCTTTTCTAAAATCACATCTTGCGGACGCAAAAAGACTTGTGGGTGTGGCGCATCAAACCCGCTGCTTTGAAAAATCTTCGAGGTGCTGGGTAACACATTCACCGGGCCAATGAAGCTCATTACAAATGCGGTGGCAGGATTATCGTAAATTTCAGATGGTGTCCCCACCTGTTCCACACGTCCTTTATTCATCACCACAACCTCATCGGACACTTCCATTGCTTCTTCTTGGTCATGGGTAACGAAAACTGTGGTAACATGAACCTCATCATGGAGGCGGCGTAACCATGCCCGTAAGTCTTTGCGAACTTTAGCATCAAGTGCGCCAAAAGGTTCATCTAGCAATAAAACTTCCGGTTCTACTGCCAAAGCCCTAGCTAAAGCTACCCGTTGTCTTTGACCGCCAGAAAGTTGTGATGGATAGCGATCGCCTAATCCAGTCAATTGCACCAATTCGAGTAACTGTTCTACCCGTCCTTTAATCCTCTTTGGCTGTGCCTTACGAATTTCTAAGCCAAAGGCAATATTTTGCTTAACAGTCAGATGCTTGAATAGGGCGTAGTGCTGAAATACAAACCCAATATTTCGCTGTTGCACACTTTGGTATGTAGCGTCCTTACCGGTAAGCAGGATTTTGCCGCTATCTGGCATTTCTAAACCTGAAATTAACCGTAGTAGCGTAGATTTACCCGATCCCGATGGCCCAAGTAATGCAACTAGCGAACCACTCTTAATTTCTAGGCTAACCTCATCAACTGCCTTGAAACTCCCGAATTGTTTGGAGACGTTCTCAACTACTATACCCACTGCTACTTATAACCTCTGCAACTAAATCTACAGATCCTTGGTAGGATTACTGTGTCCTACATATACCATACATTGTTATTTATGGATGAACAAGATTTAGCTACCGCAACTGCCGCAATCGAGGAAGCTACAGTCAGCACCACTGCAATCTAGGGAACTACAATCAGCAGCACCACAATCTAGGGAACCACAATCGGGTGTTATGCTAACGATCTCGACACAATTACAGCCCAAATCAGCACAATCAAAACAGTTAGTATTGTCGCCACTAATAAATGAGGATTTTTGAGCAACTTTACCAGATGCTTGTCGTTGCTGCATATCTGCTTCATCCTCTGTAGATTCTTCTGAGTTTTCGCTATGCATTCGCAAAATTTGATTGGCTTGCTTGCAAGCTTGAAATCGTTCGTGGGAATTAACAAAAGCTGCTTTTAATCCTTCCTTGGCAACTACCCGCTTAATGTATTGAGAGCAAGATTCGCCGCCATATAGTATTCTGTGGGCACAAGCAAAACCTTTGTGCGGAGAAATATGTTTTTGATATCCATTAATTGCGGCAGTACTAAGTTGTCTAGTAAAAGAATCGAATAAGGAAATTTGCATATTTTATAACTGGGGCATTGGGCATTGGCACTAACCAATATTCTTTAGTACTTACGCAAAAGCTCTCTAAAACTCTTATTTTTGTGCGTTCTACCCTGCGGGAAGCCGCTCTGCATCTATGCAGTTCGTTTTTCATGATTTTACGTAAGTCCTGTTCTTCATTCTTCCCAATACTCAATAGCAAATACTCAATACCCCATGCCCAATGCCCAATGCCCAATACTTCGACTCCGCTCAGTACAAGTGCCCAATGCCCAATACTTCGACTCCGCTCAGTACAAGTGCCCCATGCCTAATGCCCAATACTTCGACTCCGCTCAGTACAAGTGCCCAATGCCCCAGGTTCAATTCGTATCGAAACATTAAGGAATATTGCATTTAAGCAGAAACCTAGAGGTAAAGCGCCAAATCACCCAAAAGACCGTGGTAGTATGCTCTCGGTAAATGTGAAGATTGGGAGAAAGACCTTTGACACTACGGGTTGCTGTTATTGGGTCAGGCCCTGCTGGTTCATCTGCCGCAGAAACACTGGCAGCCTCTGGGATTGAAACCTACCTGTTTGAGCGGAAGCTAGACAATGCGAAGCCTTGCGGGGGTGCAATTCCCCTATGTATGGTGAGTGAATTTGACTTACCACCAGAGATTATCGATCGCCGGGTACGGAAGATGAAAATGATTTCGCCTTCCAATCG
Organism: Nostoc sp. DedQUE05; assembly: GCF_034530955.1. NCBI lineage: Bacteria > Bacillati > Cyanobacteriota > Cyanophyceae > Nostocales > Nostocaceae > Nostoc > Nostoc sp. DedQUE05. Next base: position 12,786 of record NZ_JAVRCB010000084.1, read on the forward strand.
CGAGGTTGATATCAATCTGATAAATGAAGATGAATATATAGGAATGTGCCGCCGGGAAGTGTTAGATGGCTTTTTGCGCGATCGCGCGGCCAAACTAGGCGCAAATTTAATTAATGCCACTGTTCATAAACTTGATATACCAGGAAACAATACCGATCCCTATACGATTCATTACGTTGACCACACAGATGGTATATCACAGGGTATTGCCAAAACTCTGAAGGTGGATGTAATCATTGGGGCAGATGGGGCTAATTCCCGCGTTGCCAAAGAAATGGACGCTGGGGATTACAATTATGCGATCGCCTTCCAAGAGCGGATTCGCTTACCCGAAGACAAAATGGCCTACTATAACAATCTCGCCGAAATGTATGTCGGTGATGACGTTTCTACCGATTTCTACGCTTGGGTTTTCCCCAAATATGACCACGTAGCTGTCGGTACTGGCACAATGCAGATCAATAAAGCCAGCATCAAACAGTTACAAGCTGGTATCCGCGCTCGTGCATCCGAGAAGCTAGCTGGCGGTAAAATCATCAAAGTTGAAGCCCATCCCATTCCCGAACATCCCCGTCCCCGTCGTGTTGTCGGTCGCATCGCTTTGGTGGGAGATGCTGCTGGTTACGTTACCAAGTCTTCTGGTGAAGGTATTTATTTTGCCGCTAAATCTGGGCGGATGTGTGCCGAAACCATTGTCGAAGCCTCTAACAGTGGTAGCCGTATTCCTACAGAAGGCGACCTGAAGGTTTACCTGAAGCGTTGGGATAAAAGATACGGACTCACTTACAAGGTGCTGGACATTCTGCAAACCGTATTCTATCGTTCTGACGCTACCCGCGAAGCGTTTGTGGAAATGTGCGATGACCTCGATGTACAACGGCTAACATTCGATAGCTATCTGTATAAAACGGTTGTCCCGGCTAATCCCATCACCCAATTGAAGATTACTGCTAAAACCATTGGTAGTCTAATTCGGGGTAATGCCCTTGCACCTTAATTGAGTGGCACTTCCAACAAAGAAATTACTCAATTTTGTGGGGTGGACATCCTGCACGCTCATGAATCAGGGCGGGCAAGATGCCATTGGTGTCAAGTTAAGAAAAATAGAATCTTGTCAACA
>NZ_JAVRCB010000085.1:0-13162 GCF_034530955.1 Nostoc sp. DedQUE05
ATGGACATTGCACAGTAGATGACCTCAATTCATCCCTCTATTATGCAACGCCATAAAGCAGATGGAAAAAATGCAATTTTGTAAAATGATTTTATTAACTGACCCCGATTGAATTATCAAATTCAAAAAATATCAAAAAGGGCAATTTACTATAAGTCATGTTTCTGCATAACCTTTAACAAATTGCTTCGCAAAAGAGCAAGATTTCATTGTAAAATCTCGCTTGTGATGCGATTAAATGTGCAATGAAGAATATCTGGTTTAACATAGAGCAATTCCTTCGGCGTTACACAAAGCACCGAATGCAATCTTTCGTGTTTACAGTCATTGGATGTCTTGCTGTAGTTAGTGTGATTACCTTTGGGGCAATGTATGTTGTGGCTCAACCTGCTTCAACTTCATCTGAACGTCCTGCTGTGAAAGCGCCAAATTTCGGGCGACACTTTCAAGAATTTGAGCGTGAAGGCTCTATCTTGATTTACGACTCAAAAAACAACCGCACCTACGAACACAATCCTCAACGTAATGCAACTGCGATCGCTCCAGCTTCAACCTTCAAAATTTTTAACGCGCTGGTGGCATTAGAAACAGGTGTAGTTCCTGATGATGTGGCAGTTCTCACTTGGGATGGAATTCACCGAGACATTGATGCCTGGAATCATGATACAAATTTGCGTCAAGCCTTTAAGGATTCAACTGTTTGGTTCTATCAAGTATTGGCACGTAGGGCTGGATATGAACGGATGCAGCAATTTATTAATAAAGTAGGCTACGGAAACCGTCAGATTGGCACTGTCGCAGACATCGATCGTTTTTGGTTACAACCGCAGCTATTGCAAATTACACCCAAACAGCAAATTAAGTTTTTGCAACGGTTATATCAAGGCGATTTGCCTTTCTCGCAACGGACAATAAATCTTGTCAAAGACATTATGGTACGCGAACAAACTCCAGACTACACACTGCGAGGAAAGACAGGATGGTTAACGAGTACTAAACCAAATGTTGGTTGGTTTGTGGGTTATTTAGAGCAAAACAAAAACGTCTACTTTTTCGCCACAACCCTTGATATGCAAAAATCGGAAGATGCACCCGCCCGCATCGAGATTACACGACGTAGCCTTAAAGATTTGGGCTTGCTGGCTCAAATTAACTAACCACCACCAACAATAGTTACCACTTCTAAGCGATCGCCTGGTTGCACTTTTGTTTGCGGCCAAAATTGTCGGTGTAAAATTTCGCCGTTATACTCCACAGCTACCAATCGGGGGTTAAAACCCAACTGTTGGAGTAAGTCGGGTAAAGAAGTTTGAAATGAGCAGCTATGGGTTTCCCCATTCACCTGAATCGTAATCTCATTAGACATAATATGTGTGTGGGGCATTGGGAATTGGGCATTGGGCATTGGAAATTGGGTATTGGTTACTCACTTTGGGCAAATGACAAATGACAAATGACTCTTTTAAAGTTCTGGCTTAATGCGATTTAGTTGGGAGAGCAAATATTGCGTTACTAGGGTAGGCTGTTCGGCTTGCATGAGCGATCGCACCACTGCTACACGTTCGGCTCCAGCATCGATCGCATCGTTGATATTATTGGCATCTATTCCCCCAATCGCAAACCAGGGAATTGAGCAATTTTTGGCTGCATAGCTGACATATTCTAGCCCTGTTGCTGCCTTACCTACTTTCGTGGGAGTTTCATAAACTGGCCCCACGCCAATGTAATCTACATTTTCAGCAATTGCTGCTTGCATTTCTTCCTTATTTGTGGTAGAAAGACCGATCAGACGTTGCGAACCGAGTAATTGCCGAGCAACAGCAATAGGCATATCTTGTTGTCCCAGATGCACCCCATCGGCATCGACAGCTAAAGCTACATCCACGCGATCGTTAACAATAAACAAAGCACCGTAGATGTGGCATAACCGCCGTAATTTTCTCGCTTGTTCCAGACGTAAATAATCATCGGCGGTTTTGTCGCGGTATTGTAAAAGTGTTAATCCGCCTTTGAGTGCAGCTTCGACAGTGTTCAACAAATTTTCACTAGGGGAAGTCACAAGATACAAACGCGATCGCCACAACAATTGATGGCGCTGATGACCCATTAAACTACTTTCTAGGGTATAAACCTGATAGCGCATCTGCTTACAAGCTTTAGCCATACTTGGTTGGTAAAGCTTGCTGTATTCTTCCAACACCCGTAATGCTTCTTCTATCCGACAAAAGTTAGCTTGCAAGACCGATTTTATACTAGCTCGTTGTTCTTCTTGAGGATGAGTTAACTCCGTTCCAGGATCGCCTGGTGTATCTCGCGCCGCCCGTAATTCTGGAGTATGCCACTTGGCTACCTCTTGTCGCAGCCGTTTGCATTCCAGAGCCAACTGGGCATTGTTCAAACCAAATCGGCACCATTCCTCGATAATTCGCAAACCCTCACGAGCACGGTCTAAATTGGCATCTAAAATGCGGTAAACAACTTGCTGTGTTTGCTCTTTTTGGCTGTATGGCTCGACCATTACAACAACCCCATTAGTGCTTTCATCGAAGTGTGAATTATCATAAGTCCTAGTAACCATAAGTTAAATAAGATTGCTTTTTTTTACTAATTTTTGCGGAATCTACGCAAAATAACGTAGTAGTGAGGGTTACGGTAAATTATCCCATGTTCCTATAGACAGTGATAAGGGTAGTTTGAGGCTACAGTTTCGCACTGAGCTTAGTCAAGTGTTTTACGATAGACAACGAGCTTACAAAAGACTAGCAAAAGGGAATACACCAGAAAATCTACAATAGATATGTAGCAATCCGATTTGATTCCTGAATCACTCGTAGAAGTAAGGGACTGGGGACTGGGAATAAGGAATAAAGGTATACTGAGTTTTGTTCAAAAATAAAATAAGAGTTTTATATTAGTGGAAACTATGTAGAGACTAGGGCGTGTTTTCAAACCTTTCTTAAAGCACCTGAGTCTTGGAGATCCCCCCAACCCCCCGATAAATTGGGGGGCTTTTAGAGTTTCTTTTCCCCTCTTTTTAAGGCTACGGTGTACACACAAGTGTCGGTACAGTGTATCTATCCCGCCTCCGAATAAATTCCGAGTCTTATAACGGTGTATCTATCCGGCCTCGGAATAAATTCCGAGTCTCATAACCAAAGGCTTCTTTTAGAGGACTAAACAAGACATTTAGTTTAGTCCTCTAAAAGAGGACTTTAGCTATCAGCCCGGAACTAAAGTTCCGGGCGGGATATTTGCTCAGTATAGGACTTTCACTTGAACATAAATATTGGGTGAGTAAGATTTTTAGAGATGTGTGTACACCGTAGCTTCTTAAGGACTTCCAAATAAAAAAATATCCAATTAATTCTTGTGGGGTGGGTAACATGATGTTACGTCTCTACAAGGATTTTGGATAACACATATTTAATTTCACTTTTATATCTATAGCAATCTGATTTGATTTCTGAATTAATCGTAGGGACTAGGGACTGGGGACTGGGGACTGTGGGGCCCCCTCTGGGGATAAGGGGTAATGGGGACTGGGAAGAAGGAATAAAGCTGTACTGAGTTTTTTTCAAAAATCAAATATGAGTTTTATATATAGATAAATGATATAGGCACAATTCATGAATTTTGCCCACAAATTATTTTGGGCAACGCACAATTAATTTCTGGAGATGTCTAATATCATTTATTACTATGTATTAAATATCGCCACTCGGTCAATATATGAGTAATATTATCGACATAATACTCTCTAGGGAGTATAAGAATTTATGATTACTTATAAGGAGTGGTGTTAAATATGATTCTTCCTCGTATGTTTACTGAGTACCGTAGAGTAGATGTTTTGTTTGCAAAACTGAAGTTTCTGAAATCAGCAAGGCTTTTATTTTTTAGTTTTTCAGTATTATCTTTTATTGTCGGGATGGGGGCGGCAAGTATAGCGTTTCTGGGTATCAGCCTGGATAGTGCGATCGCTCAGATTCCATCGACACCAAATTCAGCGCCTCTGAATCAGAAAACACCTTCTCAAGCTAATGTGCTATTTGTCAATCCTGGTGTTGGAGATGACAAGGCAAGCAATGGCAGCGAATCCGCTCCTGTAAAAACTATTACCCATGCATTGCGATTAGCTAACGCCAATACTGTAATTATGCTCTCTACTGGCACTTATAGCGCCGAGACAGGAGAGGAATTTCCCTTAATATTGAAACCGGGTATTTCAATTCAAGGCAACCCCAGCAATCAAGGTAAGGAGATTATCATTCAGGGAGGCGGTGATTACCTGAGTCGGAGCTTTGGCGGCCAAAACGTCACAATTGTCGGGGCAAACCAAGCCTTGCTCACAGGGGTAACAGTGACGAACTCTAATCCTCGTGGTTACGGTTTATGGATTGAATCTAGCAATCCGGTAGTCGCAGAAAATACTTTTACTGGCAGTACTCAAGATGGAATTTCCGTCAGTGGTAATGCCGCACCTACCATTAGTAAGAATTACTTCGATCGCAATGGAGCCAATGGCATCACAATTGCTGGTAACTCTAGTCCGCAAGTGAAGGAAAATGTCTTTCAGCAAACAGGTTTTGGGATTAATATTGCTCAAAATGCTGCTCCTATAGTCATAGGTAATCAAATTCAAAACAATAGATCGGGAATTATCGTACAAGCAAATGCCCGCCCGATTTTGCGGAATAATTCTATTCAAGATAATAAAGAAGATGGTTTAGTTGCGATCGCTCAAGCAATGCCAGATTTGGGTAGTGCATCCGAACCTGGGGGTAATACATTTCAAAATAATGGCCGCCACGACATTAACGCCAGCGCCGCTAAACAGGTGATTTCTGCTGCTGGTAACAACCTTGTAAGCGATCGCATCACTGGCAAGGTAGATATTAACGGAACAACAGCAGTAGCAGCCCAAACTTCTCAACCCGCTGCCAACAACGTATTACGACAAATACCACCAACTGGAGAAATCACCTTCTCGGCTCCCGAAACCTCTGAAACTACTAATGGGCAAACCAGCAATAGCATTTCAGCAAATAATCCTGTTTCTGGGCAATTAAACAGTCAACTGCTGCCATTAATGCCAGCCAATAATGTACCGCCTTCCTTGCCTATATCCAAACAACCACCGACTTCTAGAGTCGCCGGATTTCCTACTCCTAGCAGCTTGTCAGGTAGACAAATACCAATTAACGCACAGCCACCTGATACACCACAGCTAAATTACGTGCGGATCGATCCTAATACCATTGAGTTTACTGCCCCTGAGTCCCCATCCAATTCAGTTGCACAGCCACCAGTTTCAAGTATGAGGAATCAAACACAACAGCCATTACCAATACTAGAAACTGCTGCTCCTGGTGCTTCAGAACTTTTACCACTTCCCAATCCCAATATCCCCATTGTTAATACTCGCAATCTGCAAACAAGTTCTGCAAGTATTCCCTATGGTGGTAACTCTGCAACACAATTTGGTGTACGTTATCGCGTAGTAGTGCCACTAGCAACCGATCGGGATCGAGATTTAGTGCGATCGCTTGCTCCTGGTGCGTTTCTCACAGTTTGGGATGGTCAAAGAGTTATGCAAGCAGGAGTATTTAGCAGTGAATATAACGCTAAAGAAATGCTCAAAACACTCTCTAATAAAGGTTTAAGAGCCATTATGGAGCCGTTGAATTGAGTAGGGAATAGGGCATTGAGAATAGGGCATTGGGAATGGGGCATTGGGAATGGGGAAGATATGGAATTAGCGAGAAAAGCACCTCAAAATGAATATTGATCCACATTAGAAAAGCGATCGCTTTCCTACTGTGGGGAGGCATCGCTTTTTTAGTCAAGGGGGCGATCGCGCTTAGGCATAAGTTGAATTAGCGATCGCGTTCTTGTTTTAGGGAGCGATCGGGGAAAGCATCCTTTATCCATCACTTTCATCTAGATATTTTAGGAAAGAATGAACACCCAGTAACTGAATGCTATAGCTTGCCATTACTACTCTTAAATCATCATCAGCCCGCAAGTCATCATCCCCAGATACGATAATCCCCGCTTTGCCATCAATCGCTGTAGCCAACACAGGGAAATCTTTGGGATCTCGACAATTAGGCGGAACAGTTTTCAACTCAACCCATAAGGCGCGGTACTGCAACTGTTGTTCTAGGCGAATCGCCTGATTAGAGTCAATCCGCTCTCTTAAACGGGGGCGATTCCAAACAAGATGGAGTTCTTCCATGAGGGGTTAACTCATTACCAACTGGAATTTATCCTCATTAAATGCTGCCAAAATCGGCAATGTAACTCGCCCTTTCAGCAAAATACGAATCCAAATGTTGGTGTCGATGACCACTTGCAACATCAGACCTGCTGAGATTGCTGACGCACAGCTTTAATTTCAGCCCTGATTTCGTCGTCTGTAATCTCATTCACGGGGTGTTCGGCATAAAGTTCTTGAATTAAAGCCGTCAAGTCTGAACGTAAATCTATTTGAATCAAGGCTCTAGCGACTTTTGCTCGTTCGTCTGGCTGTAACTGTTGTACCGCCGTAATGAGTTGTTCCAAAGTAATTGGGATCGATACCATGTCAGTACCCATCATGATGGTTTCTTAAATTTTAGTGCGTTTGTGCGATCGCTATCAGTCCCAAGGAGAATTGACAACTTATATTTATTCGTTCGTTGCAGTAAGTTTGGTGAATATGAAGGTCAGATCGTTTTTATTCCTTTTTTTATTGTCATTGGCGATCGCGGGTCAAAATGAAATCAATTGCCTTAAGGGAGCGATCGCTTTTCTAATGTGGAGGAGACAATCGCGGTTTCATCAAAGGAGCGATCGCACACCCTTATATCTGCGCTGATTTGGCGACTTGCGTCTGGATACAGCAGGCTCAGTTTTTTCCGTTTTACTAACTTTCGGTGATTGGCGATCGGCTAAGATATCCAGGGCAGACAAATGACGGAACTCGATGGAACAAGGGGTAGCGTTACCGTCAGTATGCCAGATTTTTCTCGTTTTATCAGCTTTCGGTTATTTGTTGGCAATAGTATAGTTTGATTGACCTTTTGGCAATCAGAAGTTGCAAGCGTTAATTAGCGACACCTTTTGCAATTTTTCGGAAAACAGTATGCTGATGCTGTATCAGAAGATCAAAGGTTAAGTATTTTTTCCGAAAAAATATAAATATGATCCAAACCTTCAAACAAGGGTACGCTGTTATTGTCGGAGTAGGTGCTGACTTGCCTGTTACAATTGATGATGCTACTGCCATTGCGAATCTGCTACGCGATTCATCTCGTTGTGCCTATCCTGTTGAGCAAGTACGTTTGCTAACTGGCCAAGAAGCAAATGCTAGAAATATCTTATCTGCTTTAAGTTGGCTAGCTGATGTGACTGGAAAAGATGATACAGTCATCGTTTACTTTTCCGGTCACGGAATGGAAACACCAGATTATTATTTAATGCCTTACGGATACAATCTGGGAAATTTGCAGGGTACGGCGATTCTTGGGTCAACATTCACCCAACACTTGCAAGCTATTCAAGCACAAAAATTACTGGTAATCCTTGATTGTTGCCATGCTGGTGGACAAGCTGAAGCAAAGGGAGCAATCAAATCACCTTTACCACCGTCTGCGATCGCGCAATTGGGCAGCAGCAGTGGTCGAGTTATACTGGCTTCGTCACGCAAAGATGAAGTTTCTTGGACTGGACAACCATACAGTGTTTTTACAGCAGCATTGTTAGAGGCGATGGCTGGCTACGGAGCTTTTGAACAAGACGGCTACGCCCGCATTTTGGATCTAGCAATGTGGGTAGGACGCAAGGTTCCAGAACGCACAAAAGATAAACAACATCCCATTATTAAAATTAGCAATTTAGAAGATAACTTTGCTTTAGCCTGGTATGCTGTCGGTGAAAAAAGACCGCATCCATTACCAAATTGGACATATAATATTCCATTCATTACACCAGGGTTGGATACTGCTCAAGTCGCTACCTGGAAGCGGATGTTGACCAATTATCGTAAAAACTTACAACTGATCGACGAGCGGATGAGTGAGTATATTGATTTTACTGCTATTCCACTACAACTAGAAAATAATCGACGCTTGACTGAAACTAAGATTGCAGAGATGGAACACAAACTAGGGATAAAACCTTAAATATTATTATACTGAAGTAATGACTCAGGAACAAATCAAATCTATTCAGAAACAGATTACCGAAACTGAATATAATTTGTGTCTTATTCAAGAACAAAAATCTAAGTATGTTGAATTTACAAGTATTCCACTCGATTTAATAAAGAATGAAGAGTTTCAGCAAACAAGGTTGAATGAACTTCAAGAATGTTTAGTTCCACTTAAGAAACGCTTTCAAGAAATCAGAGAAAGTCGTCCTATTCCTCCGCTATTACCTTATCTTTGCGATCGTAGTGAACAAGAATATCATTTAGCTCAAGCATTAAGAAGACTGAATCAACAACCCCATCGACCTCTTGTCTGCATTATTCATGGCGACGATTTTCAAAGTCATGACATGTTTCTAGAGCGTCTCAAACAAGTTTCGCTACCTAAGCTCATTTACTTAGATACTGATAAAATTGCCGTTACTGACTATCTTCTCAGTTGCCCTTCAAGACTGCCAAAAATTGACGATCTTCACAATCAGCTTGAAAATAAACTTGCTGAAAGATTACTTAATCATGGCTTTGTATCAAAGGAGGAAATCAACAATTTTTTAGCTGGACATCCCGGTCCAGTGATAATCCATACCCACTTTTTTACCGGAGATTGGCAACAGCATGGTTCCAAAGTTATCGAAAGTTTTATCAAATTCTGGCAACATTGGCCAGATATTCCTCCTGGTAATTATCTCCTTATATTATTATTTATTAAATATCAGGTGAAAAAAGAATTGAGTATCAAAAGATTTTGTTTAAAATTCAAAAACAGAATTATTTATAAATTTATCGAGCAATTATCATTGTCTGACTTTTCTCAATTTGGCAGACTTCTAGGCACAGTTTTACCAGAACTGGATGGTATAACTAGAAGACAAACAGAGGATTGGGCACGCGACAAAGATACAAAACATTTTTGGGGTGAGGAGAAAATCGAAGATTTGATGAGTAAAATTAGAGATATTTTTGAGCAATGGGAGAAAGAAAAGTCCTCTAACACTATTCCTATGGAACATTTAGCTAGAAAGTTGACACAGATTTTACAAAATTCCTCGATTGCTGAGGAGGAACGCAGATGAAGTTCCCCTTTTATACTGGTGATGGCAAAAGGCAGCGAAGTGATGTACCAGCAACTTTGCCGGTATCACAGCGTTCACAAATGATGAAACCAGAAAACTACATTGCAGATGCTGGATTGGTTGATGCTTGTAATGTTGCTTTGCTTCTGGGACAACCTCTCTTATTGACTGGAGAACCTGGTACTGGGAAGACTCAGTTTGCCTATAGTGTAGCTTGGGAACTTGGTTTTGAAGACCCACTCAAGTTTGAAACCAAATCTACAACTACAGCCCGTGAACTATTTTACAACTATGACAGCTTGAAGCAATTTCAAGATGCTCAGGGCGGTATAACAAACAGAAGCCCTCTTAATTATTTGACATATCGTGCTTTGGGCACGGCCATTTTGCTGACTAGAGAAAAGTCTGAAGTTGTAGAATTTCTCCCGCAAGATTTTGTCCATCCTGGCAAAAGACGCTCTATTGTTCTTATTGATGAAGTAGATAAAGCACCCCGTGATTTCCCCAATGACATCCTTAACGAATTGGAGCAGTTATATTTTCGGGTACCAGAACTACGCAATGTCAAAATCGCAGCTAATCCCGAACTACAGCCGATTATTATCATCACCAGTAATTCTGAAAAAGACTTACCGGACGCATTTTTAAGGCGCTGTGTCTACTATAATGTTCCGTTTCCAGCTCGCGATCGCCTAGCTGAAATTGTTGCTAACCGATTAGGTTTATACTCTGCGGGTAGTAGTGAGTTTCTCGACACCGCTCTGGATTTGTTTTTCGAGCTAAGAGCAACTTCAAGTGGCTTACGCAAAAAACCTGCAACTGCTGAACTCCTGGGTTGGATGATCGCACTGCGAGAAATATCAAATCGTCAAGAAAACCCACTTACTCAACCTGAACTAGTGCTGCAAACACTCAGCAACTTGATCAAAACAGCAGAGGATCAAGACAAAGCTAAGAGGATAGTCAAGCAATGGATAGAAAACCGCAAGAAGTAAACCCAAGCTGGCTAACTCCAGAAGTTCTAATCGAGTTCATTGATGAGTTGCGCGATGCAGGCTATAAAATCGGCGTATCACAGTATATTATCGTCCAAGACCTTATACTTGCCCTGATTGCCCAAGGAGATAATCTCGACCGACCCCAGAGATTCAAAAGTCTTCTAAGTCCATTGCTTTGCCATTCGCCAACTGAGCAGGAAGATTTCTATCAACGATTTGACCAATGGCTGCAACGCATGGGTTTTATTGTCAGCCAGACTGGACAAATAGACACCAAGGCAGAGGAACTACAGCAGGAGTTGTACAACATTAAAAAACAGTGGGGAAAATGGCAACGCTGGTCGCTGGTGGTAATTCCGTTCCTGACTGTTATAGCCTGGCTTACTCTAAGTTTAGTTTCATTTCAGCCCAGATTTCCGACTAAACCTCAAAACCCAAACATTCAACCTCCAAACTCTCTTGTGAATTGGCGATTTGTCTTGAGAGTGTTACTGCTGAATTGGCAATTTATCCTGGCAGTGTTACTGCTTATCGTCTTTGTTACTTTCTTCGCCTGGGGAATTTGGTGGTTTTGGCGGGCGCGTCAATTTCTCGTGCGCCATGCGACTAATCAACAGCCGCAACTTGAGCAAGTGTCTATTCCTGGCTTAGATGAGGAATTGTTTCCCAAGCTCTTGTTTTTACGCATCGCTCAAGATTTGAGGCGACGCATCCGAGTTCCATCTGCCGAACTCAATATTAATGAGACGCTAGAAAAAAGTGTGCAGCGAGGGGGTTGGTTCACGCCAGTATATAGCTATCGTCAAGTTTTCCCTGAATACTTGGTGCTAATTGATCGCGCAAATTACGGCGATCATCAGGCAAGATTTGTTGAGGAAATGATCGACAGGCTGAAGCTGAATGAGGTTTTCATCACAGGCTACTACTTTGATAGCGATCCTCGCGTCTGCTTTCCGATGACAGGAAAAGAACCTCCCTGCACGCTCAATGAGATTGCCGCAAAATATAGTGAGTATCGCTTGATTATTTTCTCAGACGCTCAGGGATTGTTTAGTTCACGTACTGGTGAACTCGAACGTTGGAGCGAGTTGTTTTCCAGTTGGAGCGATCGCGCTGTGTTAACGCCAAAACCTTCAGAAAACTGGGGATATCAAGAACTGGAATTATCGCAGCAGTTTATTATTCAACCCGCTACACCTGAAGGGTTAATGAACTTGATACGTAGCATTCAATCGGGAAAATCGCTCTATGAACCTTCAGAAAATATAAGGGTACCTTTCCCGGAAGAGTTGAGAGTGCGATCGCGCCGCTGGATTCAACGAGATCCACCGGATTCATTAGTGATCGATGAGGTGTTGAAATCACTCCGCCAATATTTGGGCAAGGCTGGTTACGACTGGCTGAGTGCTTGCGCTGTATTTCCAGAACTGCATTGGAATCTCACATTATACCTGGGCAATACACTCAAAAGCGAAAATGGTCGTACCCTCCTCCAAGCTTGTCAACTTAATGATCTGGCTCGCTTACCGTGGTTTCGGCAAGGTTATATGCCTGACTGGCTAAGGAAACGACTGATTTCTGAGATTCCTCGTCCACAGGAAAAGGATATACGTTCAGCGATTGAAGCGTTGTTAATTACTGCTGTTCAAGGTGATGTTGGCGGTATGCAATTGGAAATTGCTAGGAAGAACGCTAATGTCCTCTCAAAGTTAGCCCAACCGCTTCTGCGTTTGTTGGCTAAGAAAGCATCAGAGGATAGTCTGTTGCGCGATTACATTTTTCTGGACTTCATGGCTGGTAGCGAGCAGAAGCGGCTAGCGATTCGTTTGCCGGAAGCGTTATATGATTTGCTTCATCCCCAGGGGATAGGATGGCGGCTTTGGCTTCGATGGGTACTGGGAACTACCTTCAGTTCAGTTTTAGCTTGGGTCGTAAGCTTGTTCGTAGTCTTTTTATTCAAAGTAGATAATAATACAAATACAGTCTTGATTCTGGTATTATTTCCCTCAAGTGCGGTTTTGACGGCAGGTATACAGCTATATATACTGCAACAGTATGTGCCCAAGATCAGCAGATCGATATTAGTTAGCTGGGTACTGACGAGTTTTAGTGTCGGCGTTGCCCTCGTCGCCTCCGGCTCCAACTCCGCCGAGGGTGCCGTCGTTGGAGCCGTCGTCGGAGCCGTCGTCGGAGCAATAATCGGAGTCATTCAATCCCATATCTTGCGTCAAATATTGCACCGACGTGTATCTTGGTATGGCTGGTGGACGTTGTCGCACATCTTGAGTGATTCCATTGGCTGGCTATCTTTATATTTTGCCTCACCGGTTCTCAACGAAGTGGTAAAAAATCTGGACGAAGCCGTAGTAATTTCTATTGCTGGAGCTACCCTAGGAACTATTTTCGGGCTTCCCTCCGGCGCTAGTACAGGCGCTGCATTGCTTTGGCTGCTGCGACAACCTACCACAACCGATAAAAAATTAGAACCAAAGGCAAACATTCACAGAGAGCCATGAAAGTAGTAAAGGAGGAGAATCGAGGGCTATGTTGCTATTTTACCTGCTGATTAAGAGTAGTCTATTGCCAGATTACCTCGCTTACAAGGGGCAATGTTAGAGAAGGTGACACCTTAGTCTATTGAGTTTTTTTCACGCAATTAAATAGGACTCCTATAATTGAATTATATTTATGATACTTTTGTGCGCGATCGCCTTCGCCGTAAATCGGGTTAAGGCAAAAAAACTCATCATCTAATACCTCAACACGACTTTTAAGTACCTCAAAACGACTTTCAGGTACCTCGAAACGACTTTGAAGTACCTCAAAACGACTTTCAGGTACCTCGAAACGACTTTGAAGTACCTCAAAACGACTTTGAAGTACCTCAAAACGACTTTGAA
>NZ_JAVRCB010000086.1:0-11465 GCF_034530955.1 Nostoc sp. DedQUE05
GTGCAGCAATGTATGTAGCCGAGCCGTGCTAACAGACCGAGGGCTTGACCTCACAACATAATTCGTAGTTCGTAATTCGTAATTCGTAATTACGGCTTGCTAGTTATGAAAACATTTGGTTTGGCGTTACTGTGCAGTCTTCAGGGTTACTGTTAAATTCGTCATTTCTAATTCTTTAATTACGAATTACGAATTACGAATTGGTAATTACAAATTTTCCTGGTGTCTATTGCGCGGTGGAACCACACTGAACCCTTCCCGAACTCAGAGGTGAAACGCTGCTGCGGCAACGATAGTTTAGGGGTTGCCCTACGCAAAAATAGCTCGATGCCAGGAACCATAATTTAACAAAAACCCGCAAGCTCAGATCTGAGCTTGCGGGTTTTTTGTTTAGATAAGCAATCTTCAAGTTTGGACTTGCCAGTATTTATCCCATATAGGTTTTATCATGTTCGGGTGATTACTTGTAATAAAATCTATCAATGCAGGTTAGGTTGGAACTTGCTTAAGAGTAAGAGTACGGCAGTGAAACCCAATATCAACAAGGATAAAATTTTGGGTTTCGTTCCTCAACCCAACCTACTACGCACAACGACATTAGACTCCTACTATAGATAATGAAGCGATCGCGTCACACTTAAAGGCTTTATTAACTCCAGCAATTTTTGCTCAACAAAAATATTATAATTTGAACATATTTGGATAGCTGATGGCTCCCCATTAGAAGCTTTATTTCGGGCCTTGGTATTGTTTTCAAAAATCAAATCTATTAATAAAAAAATGCCCCTTAAAATCGTTCAGAACTTTGATGGCAGTTTTACTCTTGAAGCACAAGCTCAAGAAACTCTATTCAATTTATTGACAAGCGTTGCTTTCTTAAACCAAATTTGCCAACAGTTGGGGTGTAAGCAACTTAAATTTACAGAATTACTCTTCCAGCCAGTTCCTTACAGCTTAACTACCACTAAAGGAATGCCAGCAGAATTTGAAAAATATCATGAATCTGATGAGTATATCATCGTCAATGTACCACCCAATTTCATGTTCAGTGCCAAGATTTTTAAACCCAGCCGCCTTTGTGCAATTTACCAAAAGTTGAGTAATTAATAATTTTAAAGATAATTTTTTCCTAATTGGCAATTTTCAATTCTGAAGGCAAATAATAAGTTTGATATTTGATATATGGCTTCTGAAACAAATCTTTCTTCTTTGGCAACTTTAGAATACATTCCCTACATTGACGATCGCGGCCAATTACCCGAACAATTTCAGGGTAAAATTGGGGTATATGCTATCTTTGACCAAAAAAAAGTGCTGCAATTTGTAGGATATTCCCGTGATGTTTTTCTTAGCCTCAAGCAGCATTTAGTCCGTCAGCCACAGCAATGTTATTGGGTTAAAGTTCAAACTATTGAACGTCCTAGTCGCGCAATTTTAGAAAATACTGAAAATGCTTGGATTGCTGAAAATGGCAGTGTGCCTTGGGGTAATGGGGATCAAAAGGAAAAATGGACTCATCCTATTGATGTCAAAGTTGCAATGACAGCTGAAGAACAGGCAAAATATGAAGATCCAGCTAATGATGAATTAGCACAAATAAAAGTTCTTAAAAATGTGGCACGCAGAATAGAAGCAGAAATTTCAACGCAATTGTTAGAAGTGCGCGGTTTGCAAATGCAAATTCGCTTCAATCCTAAATTGAAAGAAGAAGGTTTACTAGATTTGAAATGAAGGTAGTTTTGGGGAAAACTATCTTATGAATATCGCTTGTAATCTCCCATGACAATACAGCTGTTGAACGATCGCTATCAAGTTATCCGCACACTGGGTGCTGGTGGGTTTGGTGAAACCTATCTAGCTGAAGACACCTATATGCCTTCAAAGCGCCATTGTGTGGTTAAACAGTTAAGACCGATTCACAACAATCCCCAAATTTACCAGTTAGTACAAGAGAGGTTTCAACGCGAAGCAGCTATTTTAGAAGAACTCGGTGGCACAAATGACCAAATTCCGGCATTATATGCCTACTTCTCTTCTGGTGGACAATTTTACTTAGTTCAAGAATGGGTTGAAGGCGATACCTTAACTGCAAAAGTTCAGAAGCAGGGGCTATTTAGTGAAGGCGCTGTCCAGGAATTGTTTATGAATTTATTACCTGTCCTGGATTACGTTCACTCTAAGTATATCGTTCACCGCGATATTAAACCGGATAACATTATTGTGCGTCATCGGGATGGTAAACCAGTGCTGATTGATTTTGGTGCTGTGCGGGAGTCAATGGGAACAGTGGTGAATTCTCAAGGAAATCCTACCAGTTCGATTGTGATTGGTACACCTGGCTATATGCCCAGCGAACAAGCAGCAGGTAGACCAGTTTTTTCTAGTGATTTATACAGTTTAGGAATGACGGTAATTTATTTGCTGACTGGTAAACAGGCACAACAACTAGAAACGGATTCCCAGACGGGTGAAATTGTCTGGCGACAGTATGCTAGTCATATTAGCCCAATTATGGCAGGAGTGGTCGATACAGCGATCGCTTATCATCCACGCGATCGCTATCCCACAGCTAGAGCAATGCTGGATTCTTTGCAGAGCATAGCAAATCCAATTCCACCGACGCAACCCCTGTTAACTCAACCAACTGTAGTCTCTGCACCGCCACCTCAGACAGCACCTGTCAAACCACAGCCTAGCCCTCAAAGTAGTCATAGTCAGAATAATATTCTCATAGGCAGTTTGATTGCAGGTGGGTTAATTGGTGCATCTGTGATTATTAGTCAAGTGTTATCCAAATCTTCTCAACATACAGCAGACAAAACGGTATTACCTTCAGAAACACCGTCAAATATTACAAGTCCAGTGATAGAAACTCCCACATTCACACCAACGACCCCATCTGTTCCAACTCAATCATCTTCCTCAACTACATCAATACCACCTGTTGATAGCACGACTCTCAACAATTATTTCTGGCTTTCTCAAAGACTTGTAACTGATGCAGATTTGGATGGTAAAAGCGGTTTTGAACTCGATATTATGCGAAATTCGATTTTTGCCAGTCATGGTCGCCGTTTTGAGAATATTGAATTGCAAAATTACTTTAATAACCAACTTTGGTATCGTCCTATATATTCACCAAAGACATTTCCAGTTAAATTGCTGACAAAATTAGAGCAACAGAATGTAGAATATATCAACAAATATCAGGTTAATACCGGGTTAAGATATTTTAAATAATTAAGTTTTTCATCATCAGGGAGTGAGGACTGAGGAGAATAGCCAATACTTTTCTACAAAGGCTGTGCTAACGGCTAAATCTCACTGTGAGTAGTTGGACAAAGTGGATTATAAAAACTTGAGAATTGTTCAGTACAAGAGTGTGCATGCTTGTATAATATCTTATATTAATTTTCGCTTATCAATCAATTTATCATTACTTATTAGATAATATTTAGGTTAGCTGGTGTAGCATATCAGACAAAATGAAGGATATTCAATAGCCTAAAATCGAAAGATATTAGGGGCTAATCCTACCGAAATGTATGTGGGGTCAGAACCAAACTGTGTTTGTGTGCCATAAACTACATCTTTAGATACTAGTCAGTTTCCGAACCAGGCATTTATATTTAATATATAAAATTGCTATTTTTCAGATTAGAAATCCATAAGTTAAAGAAATGCCATTTTTATATTTTCTTTGTTATTTTGTATTTAACGGGACAGTTCTTCATGATTTGGTGGGCTTAAATAACAATTAGTTAAACCATTTCTCTTCCCAAAGATGCATGTAAATTGTTTGCATTATGCTTACTTTGCTTTTTAATCTACAAGCAAAGTGCAAATTGACTAAACATATTACATGACAAGATTTTCAATCGGCAAATAGTTCATATTCACGACGGTTAACCTTGCCTAAAACTATGCTTAAAACACAGAATCAACGTATTTTTCTGCCTGCTTTCATTAAACCTTTAGAAGAAAAAAATCAAACAGCTAGTAAAAAGCAATTTGCTCAACCAAAATTAGATTTACTGCAACCATTACGTCAATGGCTCGACAAAATTGAGATTCAGAATCGGAAATTAGCTAAATTTATTGCTAAATTAATTCCCGCCCAGTGTCCATTTGAGCGTGATGTCATGCTTTTTGGTCGCAAAATAGGACACATTCCGCCAATGTGTAAACTGAATCCGCTTTATAACGAACTTGTCTACTTGCGTTTTCGCGCTTTGTGTTATTTAGTAGATCAGTGTGGAGAAGATATTCAATCTTACTGCTGAATATAACGAGAAATAACTAATATGGAAATTAAAATTGAGCAGCAACTTAAGACTTGAATATCTCAATGGATGAGGTGTATTTAAATGGGAAATTTTGAAAAAGGAAGTCTCCAAATTTCCTTGGAATTATGATTATCAAGAAACTTGCTATTTTTTGGAAGGTGACGTACTTGTTACTCCTGATGGCAGAAAACCAGTGCAAATGGGTAAAGGCGATTTAGTAATTTTTCCCGCTGGTATGTCCTGTACATGGGAAATTACAAGTAACGTAAAAAAGCATTATTACTTCGAGTAGTAAAAAATCAAAATTGAGCGATTTTTTTTCTTGATTATCCAGAAAAGCAAGATTTCATAAATCAATTTTGATTTCTATTATGGAAGCTTACCGACGAGTATTGTAGGATAAAATGGCAGAATCGGCAAATTGTTTATATCTATCTCTGTCAAAACTCGTTGCGACTCCATTACCTAAAAAATATTCGTAGAAATAGATCGTCTAATTCTCGCCAAATTTGGCAGTAAACAAAGATCCCCGACTTCGCAAAAGTTGTTGGGGATTTTGTGCGATCGCCAGCAGAGAAAATCCAGAGAGTTCATAATCGTATTAGTGGGAGTTTAGCAGCAAAATGTTTGATCCCACCGCAATTTTATTGAGGAAAATCATTAACAATGTTACTGCATTTAAGTACTTGGCAAGAAGTCGAAGCTTATTTACAGCAGTCAAAGGGGATTATTTTCCCTATTGGTTCTACAGAACAACACGGGCCAACAGGGTTAATTGGTACTGATGCTATTTGTGCAGAAGCGATTGCAGTTGGTGTGGGTGATGCAACCCAAGCGATCGTGGGGCCTACAATCAATGTGGGGATGGCACTACACCATACTGCCTTTCCTGGCTCAATCAGTCTGCGTCCCAGCACTTTAATTCAAGTAGTGCGAGATTATGTAACTTGTTTAGCCAAAGCTGGTTTTAGCAAGTTCTACTTTATTAACGGACACGGTGGGAACATTGCTACCCTGAAAGCGGCTTTTTCAGAAACTTACGCTCATTTAGAAGATTTGCAGATTGCCAATGCTCAACAGGTGCAATGTCAAGTGGCAAACTGGTTTATGTGCGGTTCTGTATATAAGCTAGCTAAAGAATTATATGGGGATCGAGAAGGTTCTCATGCAACGCCAAGCGAAGTAGCCCTCACCCAGTATGTTTATCCAGAAGCGATTAAGCAAGCACCCCTTTCACCAGAAGTAGCAAGCGGACATCGAATTTATAGCGCTACTGACTTTCGAGTGCGTTATCCAGATGGACGTATGGGATCAAATCCGGCTTTAGCAACGCCAGAACATGGTAAGCAATTTTATGATTTGGCAGTTAAAGAACTTAGCAATGGATATTTGGAATTTGTGAACGCAGAATAAAACTCATGAAAAGACATTGTAGAGATGCGAGTAAAATCGTGTCTCTGCATCAAATATCTTGAGAATGATTATTAGACAAGTCACCAGCTTCGCCACTACTATAAGCGTGAGGTTCTCCTTCTGCGAAGATTTCGACAATTTCTCCATTGAGTAGTTCAACTTTGCGATCGCTCAAAATGCCACCGTCAATCATGCGGTGATATTCGTCAATCGTCCACTTAGCAACTATCACACTCATGACGATTGATTCCTCCCAATAATTCTTAATATTTTTCCATTTTAAAGGTACTTCAGGTGTAATTCAGAATAAGTCGATTGATTGAAGATAAAGATATGCCAGACAGCATGTGATAATACTGCACAGGCTGAGATAACAGCTTGGTAACTATAAAATAGTCGAGTATGCAATTATGTTAAGAGAAATTTCGTTAGTGTTGGCGCAGTCCGCCGTAGGCATCGCTACTTTTGTTATTCCCTTGACTAGCTACACCCATAGTCAAGTAACTGCTACCACCACTAATTATCAAATTTCTCAGAATCCTAACAATCAATCAACAGGAATAACTATTGAACGTCTAGGAATAGGTGGCGTAAAACTTTCTATGTCCGAAGCACAAGTCAGAAAAATTTTAGGTAAACCTGTAAAAGTAGAAAATGGCTTTCTAGCTGCTATTGGTAAAGTTCGTACTCTGAAATATGCAGGCATCACAGTTGATTTAGATGAAGGTGCTAAACCAGGTAATTTTACCGTTTATCAAATCAAAGCAAATCGTTCTAAATATTCCACCATAGATGGAGTAAAAGTAGGTGACAAACAATCAAAAGTGATTAGAACCTATGGAAAAACTGAAATTTCCCAAGATGGTAAAGTTACTAATTTAAATTATATAGTTGAAAAACCCAGCCCTGGAGGTTTAAATTTTACTGTTGAAAAAGGCAAAATAACAGAAATTTTCTGTTTTTACGTGATGAATTAAGCAATTTTTACAAGAGAAAAGCAATGCAATGTAAACCTCCTCACTTTATCTGGAGACATCCCACAATTCAGTTCAGGGCAAACCTCTTCAACCCAACCTATCCTATCACTTATTCCTCATAGCGAAGTGTTAAGTAGCCTCTGTTGAGAAAATAAAAACCTCTGCTGCTTGAGTCGGCCAAACAAATAGGTTTTGCTTGGCAATATCCAGGTCAATAGCAATACCTATAAAACGCGATCGCTCAAAATGCCAGCGCCAATCATCCGCTGATATTCGTCAATTGTCCACTTAGCAACTATCACAGTCATAACGATTGATTCCTCCCAACAATTCTTTATATTCTCCGATTTTAAATACACTTCAGGTCTGATTCAGAATCAGTTGATTGGTAGAACTTATATCAAAATATAAGAACTTTTTAGACCAGCAGCATTATGCTGAGAAGTTTGATTCTCGATCGAACCTTCACTCTAGCGTGTTGGAGGAATTTCTCTATTATCTGTTTAAAAATTTAGTCAGAGACTTTGGAGAAAATGCTCTCATCGGCAAATCACATACGTTCAAAGATATTTTTTTTGTGCCGCCAAAATACTCTGAGATGCTTAAGCGACCGTATGCACGTATTGAAAAGAAAGATCATGACGTGATGATCTCACTTTTTCGCGTTGCTCCCGTATTCCTGCTGCCTCCTGCCCTCTGCCTTCTGCCTTTCTTGCTAAAACTACGGTATTTAATTATTTGCCTAGCTCAACTTTTATCGAACGTTGCGAACGTAGCGACCAAGGTCTGAGCCTTCTCAACCCTTATCAAGATTACCTCCTCAGTCGCTGGAATAGCGGTAACTACAACTTCACTCCCCTATTGAATGAGGTCGAGGAAATGCAAAGTATATTAGTTGCTAGCTTAAACAAACTCAAAGCTTGAATTTATTACTTCTACCCTTCCGACTTCTGCCTTCTGCCCTCTGCCTTCTGCCTTACCCCAACCTAGATCACCAAAAGTTGCCAAGAACCAATAGAGAACTTGGGGATTTTCGGTGACGTATTTGGCGAGGATGGCACTTTTGCCGCTACTGGGTGCGCCAATGATGGTAAAGTAACCGCGATCGTGAGACTGAATAAAATTATATATTGCGGTAAAGACGAAAGCACGACCAACAAAGTTTTGACTTTTTTTGAGAATGACTTGTTGAAATTCTGTTGGGTAAGAGGGGGAATTGATTGGTGTTGGCGGTCGAGGTGAAGTGTTCATACTTTTTAAACATTCTCCAACCGCAAAAAATGCACGGCAAAACCCCACCTATCCCAATTTTTCAATATGAGTTTTTTTGCCTTCTGAATTAAATTTTAGTTTTTTTAATAAAAATCAATATAGGAAGCAAACAGTTAACTTTTTTGTACCTTAAAGTCTTTAATTTTGAATTTTGAATTGTTAACTGGCATCTAAATCTATAACATTAATTAGAACATTCTCGACTCAATAGTAACTGCCCATTATTCAGCCGATATAGACCAGTCGGTTCGATAATCGGATCGCCTTTTTTCCAGGGACGGGATGTAGTTTCTACACCTCTGACCTCTCCAGTTGTGTAGGTAGAAACCGAAACACCAGGACGATTAGGACTCAAAGCACCAGACCCTGTAATAGTAAAAGAGTTTTCTTGTCGCTTGGTGCCGCGTGAAATGCAACTATTGGCGATGAGTGCATTGGTATCAATGACTGGGGGTAATTCGGTGAAGCTATTTTTGATAGAACTAGTATCAGGTGCGTTAATGTTGATTACACCTGCAACACCTTGTTCAGAACTTGCAGTAATATCACTTTTCTCGGTTGGCTTTGGACGTGCTTCGATACCGAAGATACCTTGCAATTTAATTTCGACGTTTCCACCAGTTCCTGTGAAAGCATTGGCTATGATGTCGGTGTCTTCTTTAGGGATAGCGACAATAAATCTTGAATTGATATTGATGTTACCACTATCGCCACCGGATTGCGCTGTACCTGCGGTGGTCGAAATTCCGCCACCGCGACGCAATAGTAAAAGCTTATTGACCCTGTTGTAATTTTAATGTCACCTGCTTTACCTTCACCACTCAGCAAAGAACTAAATAAACCGCTATTGAAATCAACAATTTCGCCACCACTCAAAGTTACACCCTTTGAGACACCATCAATTATGACGGTATCACGAGCATTAATGATGATATTTCCACCATTACCTTTTCCTTCGAGAAAGGGAGAAAATATACTTCCACCATTTGTTAAAGATAACGCTCCTGTTTCAATTTGAATATTTCCGGCATTACCATTGTATGCTGTTGTATAAAGACCACTAGGTAAACCTTTACCGCCAATTCCATCAAAATTAATAGTATTGCCAACATTAAGAAAGATATTACCTCCACTTCCTTCTCCGTCGTTGTCAGCATTTAGTTGCCCACCATCTTTTAGTAGTAAATTACTTGCAGTGATGCGAATATCACCAGCTTTACCTATCGCGTTAGTAACACCATAAGTTGATACTTCACTGTTCGATTGTACTATGCCTCCACTCGATTGTACTATGCCTCCAAAACCTGAAAAAGTCACATTATCACGGGCATTAATAGTGATATTTCCGGCATTTCCGACTCCAGCAGTAAAGCTAGATATAGTACCACCATTAGTAACCAAAAGCGATCCAGTTGTAACTTGAATGTTTCCTCCGTCACCTACCCCCTGATTGCCGACACCACTGATACTAAAACTATTAGTATCAAAGGTTATGTTATCAAAAGCATTAATGCTGATATTCCCAGCGTTTCCTTTCCCATTGGTACTGCTACTAATAAATGCTCCATTGATAGCTTTTAGTGTACCTGTTGTGATTTGAATATTGCCTGCGTTACCTTCAGCAGTCTGTTGCACATTATTACTAATCCGGCTAAAAAGATCGCTGTTATTACCATCTAAGGAAATATAATTACGAGCATTGATGATGATATTTCCAGAATTACCTTTTCCTCTAGTGCTACCTTGAATTTCCGAACCATCATTTATTTCCAAGGAATTAGTATTAATAGTAACGTTCCCGCCATTACCAATTGCACCCTTATCTACGTCGGAATAAATTCCATTACTTTCCCCTGGTCTTGAGTTACGAAAACTGATATTACCTTGGATCTTAATATTTACATTACCTGCATTTCCTCGTCCTCCTGGTTGCGGATCATCATTACCTTCAACCCTCGATTGAATCTCCGAGCTATCTGTCAAAGAAAGCGAACCCGCAGTAATGTTAATTTCACCACCATTACCCACACCCCCAGTTCCAATGCCGCTTAATATAAAGCCCCTCGTAAGTTCAACCGCATCTGATGTTTGAATCGATATATTACCAGCATTACCCTGTCCTAAAATAAAAGTACCAAGGGAAGCTTCGTTACTTAGTGTGAAAGAGCTAGATTTGATGTTGATATTACCAGCATTACCTATTGCTTCTGTAGATACAGTGCTAACAATTCCACTATTTAAATTATCTTTTTGACTTGTAATAGTAACAGCACCTTGAGCATTGATATTTATATTTCCTGCATTGCCTTGTCCCAAAATGCCAGCATCGATCAGTCCACTGCTTAACGTCAATATTCCAGTCACAATATTGATATCGCCAGCATTACCAAATGCTCTTTCTTGCACTAGATTACGAATGAAGCTTTTATCTGTTAACGTTGTCTCTGCGGTGGCATTAATAGTAATATCTCCACTTTTACTATTTAGAGTACCTAAACCTGTATCTATTCCCGCTCTTAATTTACTTTCCCCAGCTAAATTTACATTTCGAGCTTGAATTTTGATATTCCCGCCATTGTCACCGCGAACATTAACTTCTGCGCCATTACTCAGCGAAACATCAGCGCGTTCCACATTCTCAGGGATAACTAAACCCAGATTATCACCCGCAATATTTAATCCTACATTTCCTGGTGCAGCCAAACCTGCTAACTCAATATTCCCCCCATAAGCGCGAATATTCCCACCATCAAGATTGATATTTCCACCAGCAAGCAGCAAACTTTTACCATCAGCAACTCGCAAACCCGTAACATCTTCACCAATGAGATTAGTACCTGCGGGTGCTTGGGATTGATTAATAATTCCCCCACTTACTTGAATTTGATTAAACAGCAATACCGAAGGATTAATAGTCAACAATGGCGTTGCTTGGGGATTTGTCGCACTAAAAACCCCTTGATTACCAAACTGCACACCATTTGCAGTTGTCCCCACAAATGAACCCTGCACATCTAAACTGGCATTTTTCCCAAACACAATCCCATTAGGATTTATCAAAAATAAATTTGGACTAGAATTACCGGATGTTCCCAGTTTTCCCAAAATTTCTGAAGGGTTCTTACCTGTCACTCGTGCCAGAATATTTTGAATATCTGCGCTAGGAGTGACAAAATAAGCCCCACGTCCCTCACTGATATTAAATTCTCCAAAGCTGTGAAAAAGATTGATTTGGCGAATTGCACCACCTGTAATTGCTTCAATCGGTTGTCCTTGATAGTTGCCAATAACTTGAGAGGACTCAGCCCCAAGCGTGTTATCAGGTACAATATTACTTTGCTGTGCCTGGGTTTCGCTAGTGAAAATACTGAAACTCAAGCAGCCCAGCAACCCTGCCAATCCAAACTGCAAACACTTGTTTAATCCGTAGTTGCTCGTCATTGGGTGCTATTCATATAGATTATTTGGCGTTGCATAAATGCGGGATGAATCATGGAAACACGGGTATTTCTCTATA
>NZ_JAVRCB010000087.1:0-10960 GCF_034530955.1 Nostoc sp. DedQUE05
ATGGACATTGCACAGTAGATGACCTCAATTCATCCCTCTATTATGCAACGCCATACATTTAATTTAGTTAATTAGAAAGCAGTTAGTAAATTTTCCAGATGAATAGCCAAACTATGGCAAAAAACACTTTACAGGCAAAGGGTAATTCTCGCACTATCTCCTCGCTGGCAGATTTAAGAAAGAAGGTGAACAATTTTGCTGTATTTGATAATCAAGGTCAGCAAGTAGGAGTAGTTCATGATTTAATTGTGGATGGTAATCGTCGGCTAAACCTCGTTATATCCAACCAGGCTAATCAAAAAACTGCTGAATCTAGCCAGCAGTTAGCTGATAAACATCCTTCTTTATTTCAGTTGCAGAGCCAGAGAATAAAAAAAATAGACAAGCCGACTCAATCTGTTTTCATAGACTTAAACAAATCAGAAATTGAATATATGCCTGAATATTTAGAATCAGAAACACCAGGCGATTTTAACTCAAGTGAGCAAGTAGCTAACAATCAAACGACAAATAGCCCAGTTGAGTCATTAAATAATTTAGAACAGATTCCTGAAGAACAGATTATTCGTCTAATAGAAGAACGACTAGTTGTTGAAAGCAGTAAGCGTAAAGTTGGTGAGGTAATTGTTCGCAAAGTAATTGAAACTCGAATGGTACAAGTTCCTGTCCGGCGTGAAAAGCTGATTGTGGAACAAATTAGCCCAGAACACAAACAACTCGCAGAAATTGATTTAGGACAAGGAGAAATATCTAGCGTTGATTTGACCGAAGTAGAAAGACTCGAAGTTACACATGACAATGGTTTAACGGTAAGCGGTGAATTTAGCTCACCTAAAATTGCTAATTTATTATTGAATGCGATCGCACTAGAGCGAAATAACGGTTGCAAGCAGGTGCGTGTTACCATTGCAGTTGAAGATGAATCGCACCAGAAAAAATACCAGGAGTGGTTTGACCGCTGTTCTAAAGGTCAATCACTAAAGCCATAACAACAAGTTTTTCATAAGTTTCTAGCAGATAAATTAGTAGGGTGGGCATTGCACACCCTATTTTTTTGCTGATTTAACGTGAGTTCGACAAGCCCTTTTTTGACCTCTCCCCCAACCCCTCTCCGACACGGAGAGGGGAGCCAAAACCCTAATTTCTCGTTGCTCCTCCCTTTCCCCGTGGGAGAGGGAGGTTGGGAGGGAGAGGTTCATCGAACTCACGTTGATTTAAGAAAAGAAAGTCTAAATTTCCACTACCTAATTGTCTAGAGTGAATGTCTCTAAAGCAACTTAATTTACAATACTAAGTAGTTGCCGTTCTTTTGGCTACTTGCAATGAAATTTCGACTGAAGAGACTTTCACCCAAGAAACGACAGCGTTCGATCCCACCGATTAAGATTCAAGTTCAAGATGGAAAATTTGAAATTATAGGTATGGGTGCATGGCATTCCTACTGGCGCGATCCCTATCATCTGCTGTTAACGATTCCTTGGATTGGCTTTCTGCTGCTAATTTGTACTTTCTATATAACGATTAATGCTCTATTTGCCCTAGCTTACTTGATCGGAGGAGATTGTATTGCCAACGCCCAACCTGGCTCTTTTTTAGATGTCTTTTTCTTTAGCGTCCAAACCCTAGCTTCTATCGGCTATGGGGCAATGTATCCGAAAACAACTTACGCCAACATTATTGTCACTATTGAAGCAATGATCGGTTTGGTGGGAATTGCTGTGATGACAGGACTAGCCTTTGCTCGGTTCTCTCGACCTACAGCCCGTGTACTCTTTAGCCGTGTTGCTGTCATTACAGCTCATAATGCGATGCCGACTCTGATATTTCGCAGCGCTAATAAGCGTCGCAATACGATTCTGGAAGCGCAGATGCGAGTCTACTTGATGCGCGACGAAGTAACCCTAGAAGG
This sequence comes from Nostoc sp. DedQUE05, assembly GCF_034530955.1. NCBI lineage: Bacteria > Bacillati > Cyanobacteriota > Cyanophyceae > Nostocales > Nostocaceae > Nostoc > Nostoc sp. DedQUE05. The sequence goes on from NZ_JAVRCB010000087.1 coordinate 1,910, forward strand.
ACAGTTCATACGTCGGTTCCACGATCTTAAACTGATGAGGAACCAAACACCTAGCTTCACGTTAAGCTGGTCAGTGATGCATGTCATTGATGAGTTTAGTCCTTTGTATGGGATGACACCAGAATCATTAACCCAGACAAATACTATGCTGATTGTCTCTTTGAGTGGCATTGATGAAACGGTTGCCCAGGTTGTTCATGCCCGTCATAGCTATGGTGCTAACGAGATTTTGTGGAACAATCAATTTGTCGATATCTTTTACCACACACCCGATGGACATCGCTACATTGATTACAACCGCTTCCACGATGTTTTACCTTTAGAGTGAAGGAGGGAAATTTCTGAAAGTTACTCCGAAGTCTGATTGAGTGGTGGGTGTAAGGGTTTAACGACCACCCGGCCATTTTCAATTACAGTACAACTTTTAACCGTGCTCTTACTGTCGTTAACTGGCACATCCTGGCACTGGTTTTGGTGGGAGATATTTTGCTCTTGTTGTTGGTTGAGGACGACAACACAACAGGCGCAGGAAGCAAAGGACATATAACTTAATTTTGATCTCTATATCTATTATCGCTCTACTGATGCTATTTGACTGAAAAATTTGCTACTCATGTATTTTGATTGTTCAAAACTCCTGTCAAATTTATCGTAAGTACTTGCTTTATTGTGCTTGTAGCCTGTTTGATATATCTAAACCAATTCAACAGGAAAGCGGTTATAGATCCCGCCCCGCTTTCCTCCCTGTCCAAACAAGTTTAAGCAGGGTTAGATAGTGGGTTTTTCTAATGAAAAAATTTTTGAGATATCTGGGTTTAGGTTTGCTATCTACGTTCTTGACTGCTACTCCCGGATTGGGAGCTGAACGCATTAGCTTTTACTATCCTCCCTTCGGCGAATTTTCTTTATCCGTAGACTCGCTGGAAACCTTTGCAAAAGTTGGCAAAATCGATCAAGATTTGTCATTTTATGCTAGCCGTGCAACTCCTGAACAACTTGCCCAACTGCGGGATCTACTCCAGCAGCGCTTTAATCTCACTCCTACACTAGTATCTCAAGTTACCTACTCACCGATAGGCGAGCAGTTGGTGCAACAATTGGGAAAATTACTGCTCACTGAGTCTCGAAAGAATGGCTTCTATGCCATACGTGCCTCTTTAATTTTGTCTGCTGCCGATCGAAAAGAGGGGTTAACAGTGGTGAATTTACTGCGGAAATTTCCTAGCGATACTATCCGGGTAAATTTCACAGAGGGATTAAGGATAGTCGATGACTTGTCTCAATTGATTAAAAAAAAGGATGAAGTTTTTGCCTCTCTGCAAAAAGAAGCGATCGCTCAAGCAGCCACTTCAAAAATTGATTTCTCCCAAAAACCAGATTTGCGATCGCCAGGAAAATTCACCTGGCAGAAAAAAACCTTCGAGTTAAATGACATTTCTCGCTCGCGCCGTCTACCTGTAGATATCTATTTGCCATCAGCAGGTTCACAAAAAGCTGGAGAATTACTCTCTCCTCCCTTTCCCCTGATTGTAATTTCTCATGGACTGGCTTCAGATCGCTCTACCTTTGTCTACCTGGCTGAACATCTAGCATCCTATGGTTTTGCTGTTGCTGTACTGGAACACCCTGGTAGTAATGCCGAACGCTTTCAACAATATTTTGCAGGTTTGGCAGGGCCTCCAGATGCAGCAGAATTTATCAACCGACCTTTGGATATCAAATATCTACTAAATGAATTACAGCGTTTAGATAAATCCGATCCTACCCTCCAAGGAAAACTCAATTTTCAACAAGTTGGGGCGATCGGTCAGTCTTTTGGTGGTTATACTGTTTTGACTTTAGCAGGAGCCAATATTAACTTTGAGCAACTCAGGCAAGATTGCAATCCCGATAATTCATCCTTTAATTTGTCGGTGTTTTTGCAGTGTCAAGCAAACGATTTACCTCCAAAGAATTACGAACTCAAAGACGATCGCATCAAGGCGATCGTTGCAATTAATCCCATTGACAGTTCAGTTTTAGGTCAGGGGGGAATCAGTCAAATTAAAATTCCCATCATGCTGGTAGCAGGTAGTCAAGATGTTTTCGCACCACCCGTATCTGAGCAAATTCGCCCCTTTACCTGGCTTTCTGACTCCAATAAGTACCTGGCTTTGATTGAAAATGCCACTCACTTTTCAGCGATCGCCGAACCTACTCCTCAAAACGATGTCTTACCTGTACCACCTGCCTTACTGGGCCCCGATCGTGCTGCTGTTTATTCTTATCTCAACGCCCTCAGCGTCGCTTTTTTAGAAACCCATCTCCTTAACCGTCCTGAATACCGTTCCTATTTGCAGCCTTCCTACGCCACATTTATCAGCAAAGAGCCGCTTAATCTTAGTATTTTACAGTCGTTGTCGGTAGCTCAGTTCGATCGAGTTTGGAGTGGGTCAACTCCCCAGTCTACCAAACCATCAAATCCTCAATCTACTTCCACCACTTATCAACCTTTGAGACAATGAAATAGCCCTGTTGGTTTTGCAGGGGGTTGGAGGGATCAAAAGCCCTCACCCTAAATCCCTCTCCCAAAGGAGAGGGACTTTGAAATGGACTTTAAAATTGGCTCCCCTTCTCCCACACTTGAGAGAAGGGGTTGGGGAATGAGGGCTAGTTTTACATTCGTGCAAGAGGTCTAATGCGTAAATCCTAAGTGGTTCTCAATGGCGTGGAATACAAGAAAAAGCCTACAAATCTGTTAGCAACCTTGCTTTTCTCAAAATAAATGTCATTACGGTTTCTTTTTTGGAAATGATATCAGCTGTAACTTCCATCCCCGGTTGAATGGGATAGGATTTATCGCCCTTTTTTAAATAAGGTCTCTCTGCCTCAATTGTCACCTCATAGTAAGGTGCAATTGGATTGCCGTTAACTTGAGATGTAATAGCGTCGGCGGTTATGGCTCTAACAGCTCCTTTGAGGATGCCGTAATCTGGGTAGGGATAGGCAGAAAGCCGCATTTGTACTTCCCCTTGTGAACATTTTGTTACTTGTACGACTTTACACACCTGTACTTTGCTAATATCAGAAGCGGCAACACGGGCTTTGATGACCAGAGGTGCTTTACTAGGAGCAATTTGAGCGATCGCATCCCCAGCACGAACAACTTGCCCAGGATTCCTTAATTCTAGTTTTAGGATAGTACCTGCCTCTGAAGCCTGAATTACAGTTTTTTGCAGTTCTGTTGAGAGTTGTTTTAGCTCTTCTTGAGCGCTGCTGATTTGATTTTGAATTTCTACTTGACGCCCAATAAGTTCTTGTCTTTCTTTGTTCAATGCCGCCAGCATAGACTCACCCTTTGCCCGTTCTTGGGCAATGCGTTCTTGGGCGATCTCCACATTTGCGCTAGTGGGATTGAGTCCAGTTTTGATCCGTTCTAATCTGGCAAGTGCAGCCTTAAAAGCTTGTTCTTTTTCCTTAATCTGTAAAGCTGCGATCGCTCCAGTCTCTGCTAACTGCTGATACCGCTTCAGTTCTTCCCTTGCTAACTCCACAGAGGCTTCTACTTCATCCACTTCTGCCTTACTGGTAATTCGCTTGTCTCCATAATCCCGTTGATTACGACTAAGATCGGCTTGCGCGGAGATAATCGCCTGTCCCATCGAATTGGATTCAGCTGTGATTTGAGTCTGTAGCGCTCTTAGTTGTGCATCGATTTGGGTTCTTTGTAAATGATTCTGCCGAATATTGCCGGCAATTTGGCTTTTTTTACTTTGTAATTGGGCGTCGTAGAGCAGTGCAATCTCATCTCCTCTTTTGACAACTTGATTTTCTTTCACCCTAATGCTTCTAACTGTTCCCTCCACTGCTGCTTGCACTAACCGTATTTCCCCCGTTGGACGGACAGTACCATCTGCTCTCACTACTACATTGTATTGAATTACACTTGCAAGACCAAAGGCAGCGCCAACACTTCCAATTAAAAATATCCCTCCCAGCCATGTCCAACTGCTAATTGGAGGAAGATATTCGTCGCTTTCAACTGGGCGGAGAAAGTCCGGTTGGGGGTCAATAAGCATAGAAGTTAAAAAACATTTTGGTTGTGCAAACAATCAAGTCAAAAACTAGCTAGTGTCAGAAGATAATCGTTATGAACTTCCTACACTACCAAGTATGAAAATGCAAAGCGACATTACATCTATATATATAGATATTTATTGAACGAGCATTTTCAAGTTAGAAGGCTCCTTTCTCCCTCTGAGAGGTTGTTTGAAAAGTATTATTGCTAACATATAAGCCCCATAAATCTAACGTCTCTATCCCCCTTTTTTAGAAGAAAAGGGAGGATTTCAAAGCCTCTCGACCTTTTGAGAGAGGTTTAAAATGGGTTTTATAGTATACTTTGCAACTTTTCAAACATCCTCTGAAAGCTTAGTCTTCTTAGCCTCTTCTCTTGGGAGAAGATAAGCCGCTTGTCTTAGAGGTTTCTCCATCAGCAATAGCTAAAAAGTAATCCATAGCCTAAGTCTATATAACAATTAGTGCCTTTTAGTAAAAAGACCAAATCTTTATAATTTTCTTTTAAAATTTTACCTTTTCTTTATTTACTTGTAAAAATTTTTATAATAGAGAGAAAAACTTTTCTTTTCTCTTCTAATTAATAAGTAGTTAAGCTAGTTTAAAACCGTTGTTATCACAATCTTTTATACTATTTTCAATAATATCTGTATAAACAAATTAAGCAAAAGACAGTATTTACGTGATAATACGTAAACTAAAAATAAGTAAAATTTTTGGAGTTCTTCAAATTTGCTTTTTCATGATTTTGTATAACAAAATACTATTTAACTGATTTGATACTCTTTCTTTAAGGTTTTGTGCCTCAATAACAGTATTAATACGTTAATTATCTTGTCTATTTTAGTCTAAAATTAGACATTATTGTTCAGAAAATCTTTATACGCATATATATTTTTGCCATACAATTAAATCCAGAATATTTTTCTATTTAAATAGAATAAAATTCATAGTTTTTTCAGAAAACAGTGAAAATAGTATAAATATTAGCCAAGTAGTATGTTTGTTAAGAGCTTGTAATACATATTTCTTAAGGAAATAGTTGTTTTATTACACTAGTTTCACTCATATAATCTTCTTAACAACACAAAAACATTCATAAATGCGCTGTTTGCATTCATGAATTTAGTGTGATGTTATCTAAATCCCAACAATCAAGTGAGAACTAAAAGCATGGAAAGCACACTATTTATCGAATTAACCGCTACTGAAGAAGCCAACCTCTCTGGTGGTGGTGGTAATAATAAGATCAAAGTTAAGCAAGTTGTAAAAAACTACGGCTATGTTTCGGTCTACGCTGGTGATGATTTGGATAACAGTGGCAATATAAGTTCAGATGCAGTTGGCACCGTCAACGCCAATATTTACGACTAGTAATCACACCTGTGTAAAGTTATGAAGTTCAGTAGAAGTGAAGTAATAAACGTAAAGACACTTAATCATGTCTTTACTTAGGATAAAAGTTCGCGTTTCAAATAATTTACACTGTTTACGCAGCTTAAATTACGTTTCCGTGTGGCTTAATTGCTAATTGACTTACATCCTAGTAGCCATTAGCTCTTTCTTGATGAAGGTTATCCTAACATACGTTTATTCCTACCTATCTACTTTTCTTCAACAAACTTAACAAAGTCTTATTGATGATTGCCTACTAGTAACTGTCAATAAGACTTCGATACTACTTTTTCCTCAAAATATCCATCACTTTTGAGTAGTCGTAAAGACAGGTAAGCATAATAAAAGTTGATACAGTCTGTATCAACTTTTATTTAACAAATGTTACATCAAACCCAACAATCAAGTGAGAACTAAAAACATGGAAAGCACACTATTTATCGAATTAACCGCTACTGAAGAAGCCAACCTCTCTGGTGGTGGTGGTAATAATAAGATCAAAGTTAAGCAAGTTGTAAAAAACTACGGCTATGTTTCGGTCTACGCTGGTGATGATTTGGATAACAGTGGCAATATAAGTTCAGATGCAGTTGGCACCGTCAACGCCAATATTTACGACTAGTAATCACACCTGTGTAAAGTTATGAAGTTCAGTAGAAGTGAAGTAATAAACGTAAAGACACTTAATCATGTCTTTACTTAGGATAAAAGTTCGCGTTTCAAATAATTTACACTGTTTACGCAGCTTAAATTACGTTTCCGTGTGGCTTAATTGCTAATTGACTTACATCCTAGTAGCCATTAGCTCTTTCTTGATGAAGGTTATCCTAACATACGTTTATTCCTACCTATCTACTTTTCTTCAACAAACTTAACAAAGTCTTATTGATGATTGCCTACTAGTAACTGTCAATAAGACTTCGATACTACTTTTTCCTCAAAATATCCATCACTTTTGAGTAGTCGTAAAGACAGGTAAGCATAATAAAAGTTGATACAGTCTGTATCAACTTTTATTTAACAAAGCGAATTTAATATAACTAATGTAAGTTGCTGGTTACATTCCTCTGAGCATCAAAATCTGATATTTTGTCTAGTGTATTAGAACTATAGTATGACTAAAGTATGAACTACATTTTTAACCATGCAGGGATAAGACCCTGCTATTTTTTTGGGTTTTGTCACGATGTTATTGGATACTGGAGTGCAAAATGAAATACCAAGTTGTTGCACAACATAGTGAAGAAGATTGTGGAGCGGCTTGTCTTGCTTCCATTGCCAAACATTATCAGCGCAACTTTACACTAAATCACATCCGGGAAGCGGTAGGCACTGGTCAATTAGGAACAACATTGTTAGGACTGAGGCGGGGAGCCGAGGCGCTTGGGTTTAATGCACGCTCTGTCAGAGCATCAAATGAAATATTAGACAAGATGAACCAAGCGCCACTGCCAGCAATCATTCACTGGAAAGGCTACCACTGGGTTGTTTTGTATGGTCAAAAAGGCAATAAATATATTGTTGCTGACCCAGCCGTTGACATTCGTTATGTCTCTAAAAAAGAATTAACGGATGCTTGGTCAGACAAAGTGATGCTTTTACTAGAGCCAGATTCGGTTCGCTTTTATGCTCAACCTGATGATAAAATAGACGGCTTTGGGCGCTTTATACGGCGTGTATTGCCTTATCAAGGCATACTATTCGAGGCTTTTTTGTGTTCCCTACTTATTGGTCTGCTTTCATTAACTTCTCCATTCCTAATCCAAATTCTGACGGATGATGTACTAGTTCGGGGTGATACCCAACTTCTTGCTGCTGTAATTATTGCCGTTGTGGTGATGAATATTGTGTCAAGTAGTTTAAAACTAGTTCAATATAACCTAATTGCCCATTTTGCCCAACGGCTGGAGTTAGGATTAATTTTAGAATTTGCTAGGACAATCCTGCGGTTGCCTTTGACTTACTATGAATCGCGTCGCAGTGGCGAGATTGTCAGCAGATTGCAAGATATTCAACAAATTAATCAATTAATTTCTCAAGCAATTATTAGTTTACCAAGCCAATTATTGATTGCAGCAGTTTCTTTAAGTTTCATGCTGTTCTATAGCTGGAAACTTACCTTAGTTGGTGTGATTATTGCGATTATAATGAGTTTGTCTACTATTGTTTTTCTGCCCACACTTCAACAAAAAATCAGAAGTGTCTTAGTCTTAGATGCAGAAAACCAAGGTGTTCTTGTTGAAAGCTTTAAAGGCGCTCTGACACTCAAAACTACTACCGCCGCTCCCCAGTTTTGGGAAGAATTTCAGAACCGATTTGGTCGTTTAGCAAATCAAACATTTCGCACAGTTCAGATTGGAATTATTAACGGTATCTTTTCTAGTTTAGTTTCTAGTATTGGCAGCATTAGTCTGATTGGTTTCGGCAGCATTCTGGTTATTAACAAGGAACTCAGCATCGGTCAACTGCTAGCATTTAACGGTATGAATGGTAATTTTTTAGCATTCATTAGTACTATGCTCAACTTTATAGATGAATTCACTCGTGCAAAAACTGCTACGCAGCGCTTAACAGAAGTTATCGATTCCACACCTGAAAATCAAGGCGATACTAAAAAACCTTTTACGAAGATTCCTAGCAAGGCTGATATTATTTGCACAAATCTCAACTTTCACTATCCTGGGAGGCTAGAGTTACTGCAAGATTTCTCCCTAACTATTCCTGGCGGTAAAGTTATTGCTCTAATTGGTACATCTGGCTGTGGGAAAAGTTCTCTTGCTAAACTGATTGCAGGTTTATACTTGCCTAATTCTGGTAACATTCGCATTGGTATTTATAATCTACAAGATTTAGCCCTTGATTGTTTGCGGCAACAAGTAGTCCTGGTTCCGCAAGAAGCTCATTTTTGGAGTCGCTCTATTATTGATAATTTTCGGTTAGGTTCTCCTCACGTCACTTTTGAGCAAATTGTCGATGCTTGCCAAATTGCTGAGGCAGACGATTTTATTAGTAAACTACCTGAAAAATATCAAACTGTATTAGGTGAATTTGGCTCAAATATTTCTGGTGGACAACGGCAAAGATTAGCTATAGCAAGAGCTATCATCAACGATCCACCAGTCCTAATTTTAGATGAATCAACGGCCGGACTCGATCCTGTTAGTGAAGTTAAAGTTTTGAATCAGCTATTGTTGCATCGCCAAGGGAAAACTACGATTCTGATTAGCCACCGTCCGAGAGTAATTGCCCGTGCTGATTGGATTGTGCTATTAAATCAAGGCAAATTACAAATTCAGGGAACTGTGGAAGATTTGCGTGCCAAACCTGGAAACCATTTAGACTTTTTAACTCCTTAATTAAGCTGATGGACTTTATAGCATTTTTCAGGCATTTAGACCACAACTTAGACGGGGAATAGAGAGTGGTGTCAATACTGGGTAGGTTTTGCCTAAAAAATAGAAATGTGTAGCGACTGTTTTAAAACTCAAGCTACGCCTACGCACCTGTGTACTCTATCGCGCTGCGACAAAGTTTGAAGTACCTCAAAACGACTTTGAAGTACCTCAAAACGACTTTGAAGTACCTCAAAACGACTTTGAA
>NZ_JAVRCB010000088.1:0-10155 GCF_034530955.1 Nostoc sp. DedQUE05
AGTATAGAGAAATACCCGTGTTTCCATGATTCATCCCGCATTTATGCAACGCCAATATTTCTTACACTGCTCACGTCCAAGTCACAAGAATTGAGCCAGAAGAGTATTTACCTCCACAACCGGGCGATCCGGTTCGCCTAGCTGTAGATAAGCAGTTAGCATCGGCATTATATTTTGACAGCATGGATACCCCAATTCCGGCTGGTATTATGAATAACGGCAATGCGGCTTATTTTAACTACTCATTTATCAATGGTGAAAAAGGCGCTCATGTAAATATCTCTGGTGTTTCTGGTGTGGCTACTAAAACATCTTACGCTTTGTTTTTACTATATTCAATTTTCAATTCTCCGGCTTTAGGTTCTTACAAAGCTAATACGAAAGCACTGATTTTCAATGTTAAGGGTGAAGATTTATTCTTTTTAGACAAGCTGAATCAAATTTATGGTAATTCAGGAAAAGAAAAAGATAAAAATAAATATGAAATTTTAAAATTGCCAGTACAACCTTTTAAAAGTGCAAGTTTTCGGGCTGCGCCAAAAAGAGATTCTCGGACTGTTGACTCTGACTTAGAACAGCGTTCTGAAGGGATATCAGTTTATTTGTGGAGTATTCGGGAACTGTGCCGCGATCGCCTGTTTCGGTTTTTGTTTACTGGTGAAGATTTAGACCGAGGAAATTTATCCTATTTAGTGACGACGGTAGAAGAACGATTAGCACGGGTAGCAGAAGAAAATGACCAGAACGATCGCAACAGTCGGCGCAAAGTCCAAGCTCATTTAGAAGTAGAAGCCTTTGGAGAAGAGAATAAAACAAAGATTAAGACATTTAGAGAATTAATTGACTTTTTAGAAGACAAACTGCTTAACGATGAAGATAGAGAAGAAAATAGGCGTTGGTTAGGACGAAATGTCCCAGCTACAGCAGAAGCAATGATTCGGCGTTTGTACGGTATCAGTAGTGAAGTTAGCCATTTAATTCGCGGTGATTTATCACCAGATGAAGTTGCTAAATACCAACTCAATCCAATAGCTTCAGATGCTCAACTGACTGTCACTGATATCCACAAACTCAGTGCCCGTGCTCAAAAATTTGTTGTGGGTGTTTTACTACAAAAGCTATTTTTTCAAAAAGAGAAGCAAGGAAGAGAACCTGTTGTTTTTATTGTCCTTGATGAGTTGAACAAATACGCGCCTCGTGATGGACGTAGCCCGATTAAAGATTTACTGGTAGACATTGCAGAACGCGGGCGATCGCTAGGAATTATCTTAATTGGTGCCCAGCAAACAGCCTCAGAAGTCGAACGGCGCGTTGTGGGACAAGCGGCTATTCGTGTTGTCGGGAGATTAGATTCAGCAGAAGCAGAACGTCCAGAATACAACTTTCTGACGGGTTCTTGTCGCAAGCGAGCTTTATTTCTAAAATCTGGCACAATGTTTGTGCATCAACCAGAAGTCCCCGCCCCAATTTTAGTTAACTTCCCCTTCCCCGCTTACGCCACTCGCAAAGAAGAAGTGTTTTTAAGCCAAGCAGAAATTACCAGCATCGAAGCTGATATTGACCGTTTTTAGGAGGAATTGTGCGTTTAATTCATACATCTGACTGGCATTTGGGGCGTCACCTCAAAGGCAAGGATCGTACCCCGGAAATTGAATTTGCTCTTCAGGAACTTTTACGACAAGCCAAAGAATTAGAAGTTGATGCGGTGTTAATCGCAGGCGATATTTTTGAAACTCCTAATCCTCCATCTGATGCTGAACGAGTTGCGTATCAGTTTTTTGAGGGGTTGCGAAATGCCAAAATCCCAGCAATTGCGATCGCAGGTAATCACGATTCTGCTTCCCGCTTTGATGGGATCGCTAATCTCTTGTCTTTAGCTGGCGTGCAGATTTTAGGGAAACCTCGTCGCGTCAACCAAGGAGGTTTGATTACCCAAGAAACGCTCAATGGCAAATTGCGTGTAGCTGCAATGCCTTTTGCTTCAGAACGGCGACTATTGACAGTTGAAAATCTCTGGACAATGGATGAATTGCAGCAAATACAGCACTACAGAGACAGGGTAGACTACTTGCTCAAAAATTTAGCTGGCGGCTTTCAAGATGATAGCGTTAATATCCTCATGGCTCACCTGACTATCGATGGTGCTAGGTTAGCTAACTCCGAAGCCCGTCATCACACCAAAGAAACCTACGCCTTGGCTGGACAAAGCCTACCCGCTGAAGCTCAGTATATAGCTCTCGGACACATCCATAAATCTCAAGAAATTCCAATTGCAGCTCCTACTTACTATTCAGGTTCTTTGATTCAAGTGGACTTTGGCGAAGCTGAAGAAGATAAGGGATTTTATCTGATTGATGTTGAACTTGGTTCTCCCGCCAAAAAACCAGAGTTTATATCTATCCCCTGTCAAAAACCTTTGAACATAGTCGAATGTGAATTGAGCAATTATGAAGAAAAACTAGAACCACAACGCAATCACCCAGGCTATCTGAAGGTAATTATCAACTTGCAAACACCTCAAATGGGGTTAGCTGACAAAATTCGGAAAATTTGTGGCGATAAAGTGCTGCAAATTGAGCCACGTTTTCCAGAAGTGGAATCAAAGCAAGAAAAATCTGTAAATCGCGAAGAGTTCGATCCAGTGGAAGAATTTAAACGCTACTTCCAAGAAGAATTAAACACAACGCCTCCTCTTGCCGTTGTAGCAAAATTTGAAGAACTATACAAGGAAATTAAGGAAAACCAAGATGCGACCGCTTGAACTGACTTTAGAAGGTTTTACCAGTTTTCGCAATCAGACAAAGATTAACTTTGAGAAGTTGGAAGTATTCGCTATTACTGGCCCAACAGGCGCAGGCAAATCATCTTTACTCGATGCGATGACTTTAGCATTATATGGGAAAGTAGCAAGAAAAACTCAACCCAAAGAATTATTGAGTCAGGGGAGTTTAAAATTACAGGTATCATTTCGCTTTTTAGTAAATGAAACGGAGTTTTTAGTCTTTCGCTCATGGTTATATCGTACTAGAACGTCCCAGCTTACTTTTAAGTTAGAAAAGCGGATAAATGGCGAGTTTCAACCTTTTGGAGAACAAAAGGAAGCAGAGATTAATGCCGTTATCGAGAAAGTTTTAGGAATGAATTTTGAAACTTTTACAAAAGTTATTTTGCTTCCTCAAGGTCAATTTGATGAGTTCCTCAAAGGTAAAAGTACTGAACGGCGTCAGATTTTAAGCAATCTGGTTGGATACGAAAAAATTTTTCCAGATATGTGTACGCAGGCTGGGAAGCAAGCTAACTTTCTTGAAGGTGAATGTAACGTAATTCAAGAACAGCTAAAAAATCTGGATTTCTCATTAGATTTAGAACTGAATTCTCAACGACGCGATCGCTCTGAGTTTCTCTCACAAGAATTACTTAGATTACATGAAGCAGTTACCAAAGCACAAACAGGTTTAGCCGCAGAAAAAGAATTATTACAACATCTGAAAGCTTTAGCAGATTGGCAAGAGCAACTTGAGGAATTAAATAAACAAGCTATAAACATAAGTAAATTAAAACAGCAATTAGAACAAGCGCGAGTTGGCGATCGCTTATCAGCCATCTGGACATCAGTCAATTTGGCTCGCAATCAATATGACAAAACTCATGCTGATGTTGAGATTGCTGCCAAAGCTTTGATTGAGAAACAATCAGCTTTTAAAATTCAAGAAGATAAATTCAATCAAGCACAAGCCTACCACACTGAAATTGCACCTCAGCTAAAACAGCGAGAAGAAGCTCTTACTACTGCCAAAATATATGAACAACAGCGTCGTCAAATTAACAATGAAGTAAAGAGGGTAGAAGAAGTATTAGCAGATAAAGTCAAGCTTTTAACTGAGGCTGATAAAGCTGTCAAAAAAGCTGAAGCTGAATTAATGCAAAAAAATCAGATATTGACTAGAGTTAATAATGAAATGTCTCTATATTCCTCTGGTGGTGAGAGATTAGAGCAGCTTAATCAAGTTACACCTCTACTAATTAAATGGGAAGGAGTTCAAAAGCAAGTTGAAAGCGATCGCACCAAACTACAACAAATTACTCAAGAGTTAATCACCACTGAGTCTGATTATCTGTCTGCTATTTTAAATTTCCAAAAATCTGAAGCAGAATGCGAGCAATCTCGTGTTGAATTAGATACTGCTAGACAAAACAATTATGCTGCGGCTTTACGTGCATTGCTACATACTAACGATGATTGTCCAGTTTGTGGTGGAGTTTGTCCAGAAGCCCACTTATTACCACAACTAGAATCTTCTGATAATATCGAAACGCTAGAAAAACGTGATCGCGCTGCTGAACAAATCCGTCAAAAAGCTGCTGATACTAAAACTAAAGTTGAAACAATCAGGGATAATCTAAAAAAACAAGAAATTGAATGTCGTCAAATATTAGCAAAAAAAGAAGCCGATCTGAAGGCAGAAACACAACAAATTATTGTTATCTTAAAAACAGACAAATGGAAAGTTAAAGTACTTGAACAGGAACGCCAAGCATTACATGAAAGTGACGCTAAGTATCAACAATGTTTAAGAAATAAAGAGAAAACAGTTACAGAAGTTCAAGTAAGCGAACAAAATTTAAAGTCTGCAACAAGTAATTTATCAGATAAGCAAACCCAACATCAAGATGCAGCACATGAAGTAGAACGTCAAAAAACACAACTTCAGGAAATATCAGACAAACTATCCAAACTTACTGGAAGTGAGTCTTACGATCATTTATTCCAAAAGCTAGAACGAGATAAACAAGAGTTAGAGCATCGTATTCAGCATCAAACCCATAACTATCAAACTGCTCGCGATGAATTTCGGCAAGCTCAACAAAGTGATGTCAAAGCAAGAAAAGACTTTGATTTAGCTTCTACTGAAAAACAACACCTAGAAACTGAATGGCAGACTAGTTTACTATCTGTAAACTTTACAGAAAAAATATTTCAACAATCTAAAGTAGATCCAGAATTACAAAATCAATGGCAGCAAAAAATTGAAGATTACAAGACTAATAAAATTGAGTTGCAAACTAACGTTCAGCGAGAAACTGATGCAATTGGTGACAGAACTACTAAGGCAGAAATAATTGCACAGTATGAAAAAATTGTAGCTGATGCTGGAGAAAAATATAAACAAGCACAAGATGAATACAACGATTTAAAACTTGTGATTGCTAAAGCTGAAGAACAGCAAGAGCAAGTAGAGAAATTGCAAGCACAACTATCTAGCAAACAACAAGAGCTAGGAATATATAAAATTTTATCCAAAGAGTTGAGATCGGATCGATTTCAAGACTATATTCTCCAGCATTTTGAGCGAGAATTAGTAGAACAAGCAACAGTGTTTCTGCTCGAACTTACAGAACAGCGATATGCATTGAAATACGAAAAAAAAGACTATAAAGTAGAAGATAACTGGAGTGGTGGCGAATCGAGACGAGTGCAAACACTATCTGGTGGTGAAACCTTTGCTACTTCTTTATCACTGGCTCTGGCACTTTCAGAAAAGTTGTCTAGAGGAGCTAAGTTAGGCAGTCTGTTTATAGATGAGGGATTTGGAACATTAGATGCCGAAACTCTGCAAAGTGTCTCAAATATTCTACTGTCTTTGGGAAAACAAGAGAGACTGGTTGGCGTAATTACTCATGTTCCCGCTTTGGGAGAGGAGTTAGGAACACAAATCAAAGTAGAAAAGTTTTTAGAAGGCTCGCGGATTGTTGTAACAGGGATTTCAGCTTAATGGTAGTTTTCTTTTTTATCTAACTATCTTTTTGATAGAAAAATTTACAAGTAGAGACGCAATAAATTGCGTCTCTCAACATCATTTTCTAATGAGATTTAATCTCCCTAGTCAATAGACAAAACCCAATCGTGTAAAAGTTGGTTTACTTTATCAGGTACTTCGTCGTGGGGACAATGACCTGCTGTTAAAAAATGCTCTGTCAATTCCGGGCAATATTGACGAAACTTTCGAGAACGTTCTCTAGCATTCATCCACGGATCGGCTTCTCCCCATAACATCAACAGAGAACAAGTTAATTGCTTTAGTAGTACATCAACTTTTTCCCCTTGAGGACTGCTAAAAACTGAAACAAATACATCCAACGCACCCGGATCAAAAGCAGGACGAGAAATTTCTTCTACCAATTGATCTGTAACTGCACTTTTATCAAGATATACCTTTTCTAAGGTTTGGCGAATTACCCAACGTTGTCGCACATATTGAAATAACACAAACTGAGCTAAAGGTTGTTGAAAAATCCATTTAACTGAGTCACCCAGAAGTTTCTCTAAAGAAGAGGGTTTTTTGGGTGGCTGAATTTCGCTTTGCAAAGCTTCCGGTTCCGATGTCATCTGGCTTTCGCTAAAAGGCCCAGCACTATTGAGCAACACTAATCCAGCCGCACTGTCAGGACGTTGAGCTGCAACACATAAGCAAGCATAACCACCAAGAGAATTACCTGCTAATACTGCTTTTTGACCAATCACTTCGCTGATAAAATCATGGAGTTGGTCGCGCCACAAGTCGCCACTATACTGCAATTTTGGTTTTGCCGATCGCCCGAATCCCAAAAGGTCGATCGCAAATACTTCAAAATCTTGACACAATCCTGTGATATTCTTGCGCCAGTGGTCTGTGGAAGCACCAAATCCATGTACCAAAAGCAAAGGCGGACGTTGCGTTTGTTTCTCTCCCGCACGCACGTAGTAAACGTTGTGCCCGCGCCACTGCCAATATTTGCCAGGAATTGGAGTTGTAGAGGAGGCTGTAGTTGCCTGCATGATTTAAAGAAATGTTAAGGAGCTTTTAATAATTGTAGGCTACCTGAGGGGATTGGGGCAGGGGAGCAGAGGGGCAGGGGAGCAGGGGAGAATAACTACTGACAAATGACAAATGACAAATGACAAAAAAAATTACAGGCAAAACTAAGCTACTAGGGGTAATTGGGCATCCAGTGGAGCATTCGCTGTCGCCAGTGATGCATAATGCAGCGATCGCACAATTAGGATTAGATTACGTTTATCTGCCTTTTGCGATTGAACCACAGAATTTAGAGGTGGCGATCGCAGGTTTTGCTACTGTTGGGGTTGTCGGCTTTAGTGTGACAATACCTCACAAACAGGCAATCATTCCCTTACTCTCAGAAATTACACCTTTGGCTCAAACTATTGGAGCCGTGAATACTGTTAGCCGCCAAAATAACAAATGGGTAGGCACAAATACAGATATAGAAGGATTTATCGCCCCTTTGCAGACAACATATAAACAAGATTGGAGTCAGAAAGTAGCGGTAATTTTAGGCAATGGTGGTGCAGCAAGAGCTGTTGTCGCAGGTTGTACTCAGTTAGGTTTTGCCCAAATTCATGTTGTTGGGCGCAATATGCAGAAATTAGAAGAATTCCGCAATAGTTGGAGCAATTCACCCCTTGCTGAGAAATTCCAGGTTCATCAATGGGAGAAATTACCAGAACTAATTCCCCAAGCAAATCTGCTGGTAAATACAACTCCGATTGGGATGTATCCCAAAGTCGATGAATCGCCTTTGAATGTAGAAGAAATCGCGAATTTACCAACGGGTGCGATCGCTTACGATTTAATATATATTCCTAAACCAACGCAATTTCTCCAGCAAGCACAAAAACAAGGTGCAATTGCGATCGATGGATTAGAAATGCTAGTTCAACAAGGGGTAGCAGCATTAAAAATCTGGTTGCAGCAGGAAACTTTGCCTGTAGAAGTGATGCGCCAAGCATTACAAAATCACCTGGGTTTGGGAAAATGAAACGTTCTATAGAACTCCTACTTGCTTATTTCGGTGCGTAATTGATTCCTTAAAAATCAATACAGTTCAAAATGAGCAACAAAATCCAGATGTAGAGACACGATTTATCGCGTCTTAAAAGACCAATTATCTACACCAACAACCCTTAACCCAAGCGTATTGCCTTAAAAATCTCATTAGGAAATACGTATCTACGGACGTGTAATTACTTGGTTAGCAAACCAAGAAAGTATAAAAACTCTAGTATATTTTCGCCTATCAATTTAGCATTAGCCCCAATAGGATGTAGCGGAATACATATCACTCGCCAGATTAACAGGTGCGTTCTTAGCTAAATGACTATTAAGAAACCTTTGCTAATCAAGCAACCGCAAGTTGGAAAGCTCATCCGTGAACTTCGTGGCATAACCGATCTTACCCAAGAACAGTTTGCAGCATCTTTAGGTATAACTTATTCGACGGTAAACCGTTGGGAGAAAGAATATACCAAGCCTTCATCTCTAGCTATGCAAAAGATTGAGGGGATGTTAAAGGAGATGGGCGAGCTGGGGCAGAAAGTGTCGGTGAAGTATTTATCGAATTAGAAAGCAGCCAGAGAGGCTTAATTGAAGTTACTTTCCCCCAATTAACAGGTTATCGCTACGACATAACCACAAACAATTCAATTCTAATTTTAGCGATGTTTGCAGATATGCATATTCTGCGGATTACTCAACCTTTGAGTTTGAGTTTACCGTAGCCGATATTTTTTGCACTTTTGAAGACGAGTTTAGCTTAAAAACGCGCAAAAACTCCCAAAATTTTTTTCTTAATTGAACAGCCAATACTTTTCAGTCAACCTTATCTAGGACTGTACAATGTTTGATTACTCTACCCCCGCTTTAGCTACATATCTTAATATTTCTTCGCCAAGAGCAGCTTGCACTAACGGCAGCAAAGTTGCGGTTATCAATACTGAAGGTGTATGGGAAGTAGAAAGTAATGGGACGAAAAAACTAATCCCAAACTCTAATTATGATGCTCGTGACATAGTAGCAATTGACGGCAAAACTTATGTCTTAGCTGTTCCAACAGGACTAGTAAAAATAAAAACTGACGGAACTAAGCAAAAAATAGTTAGCAACAAAGCTAATTCAAAGACACGGGTAAAATTTTTGCAAGATTGGATTATTTACCAGTCTGCAAATACTCTATCAATTTATGACAAAAACCTCAACTTTAAAGCCAAACAGAGTTATGGCGTAACTGAGGTAATGGATTTTGAGTATAAAAACGGGTATCTCTACACTAGTGGCTATCAGCAACAAAAGAGGTTAGGCATTCCCGTTCAGATAGCTTTTCTTTACCGAATGGTTTTCGATGGAGCAAAAATATTTGCTTTGGCAAATTTAGCAGGAAATAACCAAGGCAAACTTTGGGGCTACAATTCTGCCGATCTTGCTCACGACATGGCAGACACAAGACTTAACCGATTACATATTGTTGAAGACAAGCTTTATGTCCTTGGTTCAGTTTATGGGGGTAACTCAATCTACAGGTGGAATGGCAAAGACTTATTAACAAAGACTTTGATTACCACAGACAGCTATACCAATGCTGCACAAACCCGTGATGAGACAAAGGTTTATATAGGAACTGTTAATCTGACTAATTTTACTGTCGAGCGTGGACAGCTAAGTATTCCAAGAAAGCCTACAACTGCCGGGATGGGAGACGGCAGTAGCAATTTCCCTAAAACTATTTACTCAGATGGCAGTAAAATTTTTGTGGGTTCTTCTGCTGCTTATGCGATCGCCAATAGAGATAATCAAACCTTCATGGGTAAACCCATCTCGCCTTACCGTGGAGATGCATCTCTTTTAGTTGTCTCCAAAAACCTAATGACTCGCCACGCTTGGGTAACACCGGGAAATGGTGAAGTATTGCTATTTACTGATAAGTTTGCAGTCATCAAAACAGATAATAAAAAAAATGACTTGGCTACAAATGTAGGAACTGCCCAAACTTTACCAACAAATACTTATTTCGTTAGGTTTTAATTGAGCAACTAAATTGTCTACAATCTCATTGCTCAATTCTTTTTTGCAGAAAACTATCAGCCAATACAGTTCAGATAAACCCAAAACCCGGATGTAGAGACGCGATTTATCGCGTCTGGAAAGACCAATTATCTACACCAAGACCCCTTAAACTAAGCGTATTGAACTATACGCAAGATTAATGATTAGTTTTTTGTTAGTGTAGAGTTTACGCCAACAAGTTAGTTTTTTATCCAAAGTCTAAGAGCTGATTCGTAAAGTAAATATTAAGCAGCTAATCGCCTAACCATGAGACGAA
>NZ_JAVRCB010000089.1:0-9477 GCF_034530955.1 Nostoc sp. DedQUE05
CTCCCTGGCTGGTTTTAGATCCTCTTTTGCGTAGCTGGTTATTGGAGGATATTGGTAGGGGCGATCGCACTACAAATACTTTACTAGTAGAAGATGTGACCCTAGGCTCTGCTAAATGGATGGCTAAAGCTTCAGGGATAATTGCTGGCTTACCAGTTGCAGCTAGGGTGTTTCAGATTTTGAATGAAAAAGTTAGCTTTGTGGCGGTTGCGGCTGAAGGTGCATGGTGTGAGCCGGGACAGGTGGTAGCTGAAATTCATGGTTCGCTGGATGCGCTGCTGATGGGGGAACGAGTCGCACTCAATTTGGCTATGCGGTTAAGTGGAATTGCTACGCTGACTAATATATATGTAGAGAAAATTGCTGATTTACCTGCTCAGTTGGTGGATACGCGTAAAACTACGCCAGGGCTAAGACTGTTAGAAAAGTACGCGACTGCTTTGGGTGGGGCGATTAATCACCGCATGGGGTTGGATGATGCGGTGATGATTAAGGATAATCACATTGCTGCGGCTGGCGGAATTGGAGAAGCTGTTACCCGTATTCGTTCTCAGATTCCTTATCCCTTGACTATAGAGGTAGAGACTGAAAGTTTAGAGCAAGTGAAAGAAGCTTTGCAGCACAAGGTTGACATTATTATGCTAGACAATATGCCTTTGGATCTAATGTGCCAGGCGGTAGAGTTGATTCACCAACAAGAGAGCCAGGTAAAAATTGAAGCTTCGGGGAATGTGACTTTGGAAACGATTCGCGCTGTGGCGGAAACTGGTGTTGACTATATTTCTAGCAGCGCGCCGATTACTCAATCGAAGTGGTTAGATTTAAGTATGAGGATTGTACTTTAAATAGAAAGAGGCAAATCATCCTACTGCAAAGTCATTGTAATGTCGCATTCAGGACTTATGCAACTGGCACAAGCAATGGTGTGCGAAGCGCACCGAGCACCCAAAAACTACACAGAAGACATCGCAATATCTGGACGTTTTAGTTGCTCAATTAAATAATTAGAAAGCAAATTGTACTTGAGCTTGTAAATAGTTTTACCTGTTTGATAAGCTAAACTTTTCAGTCTTAGCCAAACTAAGATAACTCAAGCAATATGATTTCTTTGAAGACGGGCTTGACAGCATTGAGATGATTCAATGCCAGTTAGTTGCTTTATTTCTCTATGAAGCTCCTCAATGAATCAGGAGATTTAAAAGCACAAGGCTTTTTGTTACTTTTTCAGCAAGTCCTATGTACTACTGGCTAGCGATCGCACTGTGCCAATTGCTTAAGTCCTGGCATTTTTGGAGGCTCAAAGCCTAACACAATATCTTTCTTGTAATGTGATAGCGAGTTCAATCAACTAGTTTGTAGACACAGTTGAAAATAGTGGATTTTGGTTAGACTACAATCTGAAATTAGAAAAAATGAGAAAAAAGCGATCGCTTACTAATTATCTAAGAATTACCTGAGAATCATGGCAATGGTTACGGGCAATAAATTCAGATCGTTTGTTACCAAACTTAATTTACAAGTCTCAGAAAATAGCGATCGCTTTAAACAACAGGTTTACTAATTTGCAGCCCCATGATTACTAAGTCCCGTTCAACGCTATCAAGTTCGGCAATTTTAGGCAAATGTCCCCAGCGTTGAAAACCAAATGTCTCAAAGAGTTTTAAACTGGGCTGATTGTGGGCAAAAATGAAGCATACTAGGCTCTTTATACCCAAACTAGGACTTTCACTAATTGCTTGTGCTAAGAGTTGTCGTCCCAAACCACATCGATGAAAGCTAGGGGCGATATAAATACTAATTTCGGCAGTCTTACTATAGGCAGGTCGACCATAAAAGGATTGGAAACTAAGCCATCCAGCAATTACTCCTTCTACTTCGATTACCCAAAGTGGGCGTTGTGAAGGCGATCGCCCTTTAAACCAAGCAAGGCGACTTTCCACAGATACTGGTTCTAAGTCAGCGGTTGCCATGCGGCTAGGAATTGCAGTGTTGTAAATTGCCACTATTGCTGGCAAGTCAGTTTCAGTCGCATGGCGAATGGTCATTGCTACCGTCTCAGAAAAAATCTTCAGAAAATATTTAAGAATAATACAGTGTTAATAGTAGCAATTCTACGGTTTCTATCGTAATTGTCACAGATACTTTGTCAGATAGGGATAGTCTACCTTAGATAAGATAATGTCTAACCTTAGTACCAAGTATGCAATGCGCCACTATAAAAGCCACCACTGCTGTTATAACTAGAGCAAAATTACAACACCCTACTTAATGTATTTTATTTAACAGAGGAACTTTTTAAGTTATAACTTTTTCTTTCTAAAGCATGATTCAGTACTCATGCTAGAGAAATAGATAAATTTATCATCCCAGAACAAATAAAATTTTTATCTAAAGATTTATCTACTCCTTTCTACTCCAAGCTTTCTATCAGAAAATAATATCTCAATTCCTTTAGCAGGATAGATTACAAATAATTCTATACTGAATGAACACATAGATTTTTTAGGATTTTATATAACAAAAAATTACACATCTCGTTATCCTAATAAAAGCTGGGTTTCAATTCTATTTAATAAGTACAAGTTATATATAGCTAAAGATAGAGGTTGATCTCATATATTATTATTTAAAATTAATATAAAACAATCAATTAAAGTTAAGCAAAATTACTATGTCTATTAATTGTTTGAATATTAATGATAAATTTAGTACTAATCAAAATACTAATATTTCAAAAGTTGTTGAAATAGCGCTTTTTATAGATCAAATAAAAAATAGTATTTGGGTTTTTGGGATTCCATCTTGGCTTTTTGGAATAACTGATAGGAGTATAGCCGCATTTACCGATGGTTATTTATCTCCTATAGAAATATTTCAGCTATTTACAGCCTCTTTCTTTTTTGTGAGTTGGTTATATCTAAAGCCGGAAGAAAGCTTCAATAGTAATGATTTAGACCCCAGCCAGTATCAAGAATATCTGGATCGCACTCAAGCTAATAAGCTTCAAATAAAAAAGCTCCACATGATAAGCCAGGAGTATATTTTACCGTTTCCTTATATTTGCCAAATTTATCATCTATTGAGCTTAAAGCATTTGGAAACAGTTCATAAATTTAGCCTTAACAACCTAAAAATTTTTCAAATTAGCCACTTTCAGCCCACAAGTACTGGTGGGATAATTAAATTTCAAACAATATTAGACTCACCAGCTAATCCTTTGAGAATTTGGCGACAACCTATTGTAGAGGTGGATTTAATATTACACAGCCCTTACACTGTTGAACTAAGTATCCCAGTTTACAATAACAAAAGAATAATTGTTATATTTCATGCTTTCCCGTTAAATGATTCAGAACATCAATTTTTTATAGATATTTATAGTGACTTAGACTGGCCAAAGCCATTATTACAAATAATATTGCATTTTGCTTCTTGCTTGACTCTATTTGAAGATTTGCCGTATTTAAGAGCTTTAGCTGAAAAAAATATAGGGCGTTTATTCAACTTAAGTAAAACTTCAAATCACGAGACTGCATTGCTATTTAAAAGATTCGTTGAACTTTATAGTTCGAGTGGAGAACCAACTAGATTAGTTGAAGGAAGGGAAGATAGTTAGGAGTTAGGAGTGAGGAACTAGGAGTTTAAAACTTCTAACTTCTGATTTTATTTAGGGACTTGCAAAAAATAAATTATCCCAAATTATTTGTAGATTTCTAAGGGCGTAAACCTTTGCGCCCTTACTACGATGGAGTGTTTTTTTACTGAAAGTCTTTTAGTTAAGCGCGTGCTAGTAAGGGAGCAGCAGCTAGTAAAGTTTTGGTATAAGGGTGCTGAGGATTGGCAAAAATCTTTTTTGTCAGACCAAGTTCGACAATTTTACCACCATTCATTACGGCAATCCGATCGCATAAAAATCGAGCTAACCAAAGATCGTGAGTGATAAATAGATAAGTTAACTCAAATTCTTCCTTTAATTGCAACATCAAATCTAGCACCTGCGACTGAACGCTGGCGTCTAACATACTCACTGGCTCATCGCAGATTAAGAGTTTCGGGTGAGTAATCAAAGCACGAGCGATCGCTACTCGTTGTTGTTGCCCACCAGACAAATCCGATGGATAACGCTCATAATACACTTCTGGCGGTGTTAAGCCAACTTTATTTAGCATCCACAAAACCTGTTCTTTTGCTTTGGCAGGATTGGCTAAATTGTGGATAAATAAAGGATCTGCAATACTTTGTCCCACTGTCATCGCTGGATTGAGACAAGCATGAGGGTCTTGAAAAACCATTTGTATTTGTCGCCGCGAGGAACGAATTTCTTGACGCGATAGTTTAGTTAAATCCTGTCCTAAAAACTCAACTTTGCCACTAGTGGGACGAATTAGTTGCAATATTGTTCGTGATAGTGTGCTTTTACCACAACCTGATTCCCCGACTAAACCGAGAATTTCTCCTGAATAAAGATCCAAGTTGATTCCATCTACTGCTTTAATTGTCTGCGTTTGTGTGTTAAGCAGTCGTTCGATAAAGTTAGGTTCTATAGTGTAGTGTTGCTTGAGTTCTGTAACACTCAAAATTGGAGATTGCTGATTAATAATCGGTAATTGCTTTTCTTCGTCATTTGCAATTATCAATTCTCCACTATCAGTTACTGCTTGAATATGTAATGCTGCTTTTAAAAGCGATCGCGTGTATTCATGTTGAGGTTGCCTAAATACGGTTTCTGTAGAACCCATTTCGACCATTTTGCCGTTGTACATCACGCCAATGCGATCGCAGTACTCAGCCACCATTGCTAAATCGTGAGAAATCAGCAGCAATCCCATATTTTCTTCACCGCACAGGCGAGTTAATTCTTGCAATATCTGCGCGGATACGGTGACATCTAAACTGGTAGTGGGTTCGTCAGCAACAATAAATTTGGGGTTGAGAAGTAAAGCTAAAGCGATCGCTACCCGTTGTCGCATTCCACCGCTAAACTCATGAGGATACTGATTCCAACGACTGACTGGAATATTCACTTTTGCCAAGGTAGCAAGTGCTTTTTCTTTAGCTTCCCGCGTTGATAATTCTGGTGAGTGCGCCTGGAGGGTTTCGATACAATGCTTACCAATGGTCATCAAAGGATCGAGGCGTGTCATGGGATCTTGAAAAATTAAAGCGATCGCTTCTCCCCGAAATTTCCGCAACTGGTTAGGTGTCAAGTCAAACACTGACTGTCCTTGAAATGTCACCCGTCCCTGAATACGGCTAGAGGATGGTAGTAAACGCATTACTGCCCGTCCGATAGTTGATTTACCACAACCTGACTCTCCCACCAATCCCATTCTTTCACCTGGTTTCAAGGTGAAAGATACATCATCAACCGCCCAGGTTGCTTCTTCTCCACTCCGAGCAGGATAGGCAACTCGCAAATTTTCGATACAGAATAAGGCTTCACTCATAGTTAGTAATCAGCCCTGAGCTACCAGTTTTTATAATTTCAAATTTAGGATAGTCTATCAAATTAAGTATTAGACCTGTTTTATAAAACTTACCTAAACATAGCCAAACTTAATTTAGTGTACCCATAGCATCGCCATAAATCTCCAGTCTTAGCAATTGGAGACAGCTATCGATATTCTTGATAACCACTGCTAAAGTTGATACAGCACACAACTATGATGTTATAAGTGCAAAATTTAAATCTGTAGGAACTAGAATCAAAATTAAGTCAGTAAATCAGGATTTTCAAGTTAATATTATGGAGCAAAGTCACCCAGAACAGCGCCGCGCTGCCGATCAAGTATTTCAACAATCCCTCGAACAGTTGGAGGATATCTTACAAGAAATTTCAACTGAGGAAGAAGAAATCCCCCAACTGCATACTAGTACTTTCACGGAAGTAGAACTCGACGAAGACTTGATAGATATTGATTTAGCAGCTCTTGAGGACGCAGTTGCTGATATTGAACAATATCTCGAAGAAAAAACAAAAACCCAATTGGGGTAAAAAGTTAAAATTCACTACTGACAAATCAATTGCCGTTGAGCTTCGTACAACATTAAAGCGGCTGCGATCGCCACATTCAAAGATTCCACTCCAGGACTCAAAGGAATTCTGACTTGCCGATCTGCGATCGCTGCTAAATCTGCTGACAATCCAGCACCTTCATTTCCCAGTAAAATCATACTGGGTTTTCGCCAGTCCACTTCCCAATAAGTTAAAGTCGCATTGGGTAAGGTTGCCACTACCTGCATTCCTGCCTGCTGACTTTGTTGGACTGTCGCTTTTAAATCTTCGGTTACGGCTGTTGCGAGGCGAAACCATTGCCCTGCGGAAGCACGTAGAACTTTAGGACTATCTAAATCTACACTATCTCCACTGACCCACAACCCTGATGCTCCCGCGGCGGCGGCGGTGCGAATCATCGTACCCAGGTTGCCGGGATCTTGTATCGTCTCTAAAGCTAGCACTAAACCAGTCAATGGTAGTTGAGTTTGGCGTTGGCTTCGTTTTGCCGTTGCCACCACACCATCCGGTTGGACTGTGGTAGCGATCGCATCCAAAACTTCTCTACTGACAATTTCGGCGCGATCGCATCGGCTACAAGCTTCTTCCCACAGCGAAGGATGGGCGATTTGCCAATCTGGGGTACAACACACTGTTTCTAGCAGGTAATTGACCGCACAAGCTTCTTCTAACAAGTGCGTCCCTTCTAGTAAAAATAACTGTTGCTTATGCCTCTCCTTGGTGGAGTGCAGCTTGCGAATTTGTTTGACTAGGGAATTCTGTAAACTGGTCAACATCAAAAAGTTAAGAGTTAGAAATTAATAGTTAGGAGTTAATTTAGTTGTTTTTCAGCTTATAACTCTTAACTTATAACTTCTAACTTAGATAGTATGCGGAACCCGGGACTTGAACCCGGAAGCCTTGCGGCACTAGAACCTGAATCTAGCGCGTCTGCCATTCCGCCAGTTCCGCTGGCATTTGTGCTTATCGACAATTTCTTATTATTGCGTTATGTTTTACCTTTGTCAAGTATAAAGCATAATGCCTACTTAAAAGTTTCTAACTGGAAACGTGTTTTTCAGGTACAAGGTCGAATCAAAATATTAACTCGACAGTACAGCATTGATTTTTAGAGAATACTTAAGTTATTTTACTGAGTATTTAATTTTGCTTAAAACTACTGCTGATTGATTATTTTTTTAAATTTTTTAAAAATCTCAAAAAGCTTGCTATTGCTTGTTTACAGCCTGCATTTTCACCCAAAAAAAAATTTTTTTATACCAAACAGTGCTTTAAAACGTGGACATTTTGAATCTTTACTGTAGAATCAAAACCAACTTCAAACATATAAAATACGTATTACTTTTGGAGGTAAGCTTATTAATCCTTCTACCATCTTACCAGATGCCAAAATTACTCCAGAAGCAGACTCCTCAGTCTTGCAAATTTGGGGTGGGCATCCTTTGCGGGGTCATGTAAAAATTAGCGGGGCAAAAAATTCAGCACTGGTAATCATGGCTGGAGCCTTGCTGTGTCCGGGCGATTGTCGTATCCGTAATGTCCCTTTGTTAGCGGACGTAGAGCGGATGGGTCAGGTGTTATCGGCTTTGGGTGTGCAATTAACCCGGCAAGGTGACATTTTAGACATCAATGCCAGCGACATTAAAACATCAAAAGCTCCCTACGAATTAGTTACCCAGTTGAGAGCGAGTTTTTTCGCCATTGGAGCCATTCTGGCAAGACTGGGAGTAGCACAGATGCCGTTACCAGGCGGTTGTGCGATTGGGGCAAGACCAGTTGACTTGCATGTTCGAGGACTGCAAGCAATGGGAGCAGAAGTACAAATTGAGCATGGCATTTGTAATGCCTACGTCCCTGGCAGCAGCCGGAGATTAAAAGGTGCGAACATTTACTTAGACATTGCCAGCGTTGGAGCTACGGAAAATTTGATGATGGCGGCTACCCTAGCAGAGGGTGAAACGATCATCGAAAATGCTGCCAGAGAACCGGAAGTAGTCGATCTAGCTAACTTCTGTAACGCGATGGGAGCGAAGATTAAGGGCGCAGGGACTAGCAGAATTATTATCGAAGGAGTCCCCAAGTTGCATTCTGTTGACTACAGCATTATTCCCGATCGCATTGAGGCTGGGACGTTTTTGCTAGCAGCAGCAATTACCCGCTCAGAACTTCTTCTCTCGCCAGTGGCTCCAGAACATCTCATCCCAGTAATTGCCAAGTTGCGGGATATTGGAGTGACAATAATTGATGAAAAGCCTAACCAATTACACATTCTGCCAGCGGAAACCCTTAAGGCAACGGATATTGAAACTCAATACCATCCAGGTTTCCCCACAGATATGCAAGCACCATTCATGGCTTTGCTAGCAGTGGCAGAAGGCGACAGCGTAATTAACGAATCCGTCTTTGAAAATCGCTTGCGTCATGCCTCAGAGTTGAATCGTTTGGGGGCAGATATTCGTGTCAAAGGCAATGCTGCTTTCGTTCGGGGAGTACCAAAATTATCTGGTGCACCAGTATTAGGTACAGACTTACGAGCATCGGCAGCGTTAGTCATCGCCGGACTAGCGGCAGAAGGACAAACCACAATTCAGGGTTTACAACACCTCGATCGCGGCTACGATCGACTTGATATCAAGTTGCAGCAATTGGGGGCTAAAATCCTCCGCGTGGGCGAAACACCAACAGATGCAGAAATCGCTCCCAGCATCAGTAGCCTGTCAAGTTGAAATCGATTGGTTAAGACTGACGCGGGGATAAGAAGAATAAGGGAGACAAGGTAAAATTTTCTCCCTTGTCTGCCTTTATCTCTGCCATCTATACCTTGCGATCTGCTGAATTATCCTGATAGATAGAGGCTTTTAAGCTTTGTCCATATCTTTTTTTGATGAATATTCTGGAAAAATCTGTGTTGGCTGTTACAATATTGTTAAGAAAAGTTGCCCGTTGCATTTTAGGAACGCGTAATTGGGTTTTAACTCTCTTGAGAAGACAACGCAAAAATATTTTTTAGACCAGCTGTGGGAGGCTGGTCTTTTTATATTTAAAGTCCTCACAAATTATACTTATCTCTTTGGGTATAATACTCACGCTGTTTTATTAATTACTTTTATTGGTTTGTAATAAATTGGTTATGTCAGTTACCAAATCGCCTCAAGGTTTGAAATAAACCCCTGTAAAACATCTTCTCCTGACAAAGTAACAGGCGATTCCAATACCTCTACCTCTTGGTCTTGCCGATAAATCTCTACTTGTCGAGATTTACGATTAATTAACCAACCCAAACGCACACCATTATCTATGTATTCCCTGATCTTTTCCTGAGCTACTTTCAAACTATCCCTTGGCGAAAATACCACTATAGGTGCTATCTACGGTGAGCTACGCTAACGCACCTTTCTACATTTCCAAAAGCGGCGTTGCATAAATGCGGGATGAATCATGGAAACACGGGTATTTCTCTA
>NZ_JAVRCB010000090.1:0-9361 GCF_034530955.1 Nostoc sp. DedQUE05
ATGGACATTGCACAGTAGATGACCTCAATTCATCCCTCTATTATGCAACGCCAAATTTTACTCCTCAAAACTTTTCAAACACCCTCTTACAAAAGACGACGCTAGATAAGTTATTAATTGTAGAGCCTGATAAAAAACTGACTGATTTAATTTGGCTACGTCAACCACCAGGTCAGGCTAATCCAAGAAACTTTTTAAAAGTGGTGGAACGACTGGAGTTTATTCGCCATCTCAATCTCGACTCTGGATGCTTGAAACGAGTACACCAAAATCGCCTGCTGCAATTTACTAGAACTGGTGCGAAGTCTACACCTGCTCACCTATCTAGGTTAGATGAACTGAGACGTTATGCTATTTTAGTTGCTTTTCTGATTGAATGGAGTGCTTCATTGATCGATTATGCCATTGAAATGCATGATAAAATGATGGGTAAATTATTTAATAAAAGTGAGTATCAGCACGGCGATAAATTTCAACGCGATGGCAAAGCAATTAATGAAAAAGTCCGATTGTATGCTCAAGTGGGCAAGGCATTGTGCATCAAGATGTTGTGTTCTGCTTGGAACACGATCATGAAGTTGAAGGTTCCTGAGATACCCAAAGGCATACCGTCAGAGAATGAACCTTGTCCGATGGGGTATACCAAGAATACTGCACTTGCTGCTGCAACTGGTGCTGAATATGCTATAGCAATCCAAGGACGCATTCCTAAGCGGTAGGATAGTTCCCATTCACGACCCATGTAGCAGAATACGCCAATCAGGAAGTGGAAGATTACCAACTGGTAAGGACCGCCGTTGTACAACCACTCATCAAGTGATGCTGCTTCCCAAATTGGGTAGAAGTGCAAACCGATGGCGTTGGAGGAAGGTACTACTGCACCGGAGATGATGTTGTTTCCGTAAATCAACGAACCTGCTACTGGTTCGCGGATGCCATCGATGTCCACTGGTGCTTTTGTTTTCGCCTGGATAAGTAATTTACACTGCTTTACAAAAGTTAATCAAGTGCTAAGAATTTTGTAGAGTCAATAGAAATCATTAGCTTTACTTATTTAAGAGCTAGATGAGTGTCCAGAATCAGAGATGAAAAAAGAGCGATCGCTGCTTAGTCTGGTGCATGAAAGATACCACTGAGCAATTTATATTGCTATTCCTCCAAATACTCTGCCACTGCTGCCAAATCTGACATTGCCCGATTCAGGCGATAAAGCATAGCTTGGGCTACTTCCAGTTGAGCACTGAGTGTTTCTAATTTTTCTCTTAGATGATGTCAAAGCAGCAAGCAGATTCAGATTAACTGCTGTAAATTAGCCGCGACGGAACAGAGTCTCTAAAGATTAATCGAGGGGACAACAGATGTATCGTAAAGTCGCTAGCTGATCTTTTTCGTAGAAGACCCCTGTAACGGTTATAAATCAAAATCAAGACTGAATGTTTCCCCACCATAGTCTTCTTCTTTTTCCTGTGCAAATGGAGTTGAAGCCGTTGAAGGGAGTTTGTTCGACTCAGTATTAATCGGGGTGTCAGCTAAAAGTTGTGCAGGTAATCCAGCCTTGATGAAAACAAAATAGCAATCAACTATAAAGTAAAGCGTGTCCAGGTAGCTTTTATCTAGTTTTTGCGATTCTGCAAATATGCGCTCTCGGTAATTATCTTTAAGGCGAATTTTTTCCGGTGCTAAGTCTTTTTTATCTGCCATTGTTATAACTTTACTTAAGAGATGTAGTAGTTGGATTCTTGGCAGAAATGGTCTTTGCCATCTCTAAAAGCCCAGAGACATTGGCTTCTACCGGATTGTCCAGGATTTTGAAGCCGTTTTTCTCCAACAGCTTCTTAAATCCTGGTAAGAGGCAACCTCCACCAATCGCCCAGATTTCATCCCCCTGGTGCTTGGCATCAAGTGTCAGATTCACCACTTTCTTCAAGTATTTTTCATACCAATCTTTTAAAGAAGCGCTGTATATATCTTTAATATCGATGTCACGGCTGTATCGGGTATGCCCCATTTCCAAACAAAATCGGATAATGGAAGGATCTCCAATTTTTCCGCCATTTAAATGTTTCATTTTTTGGGAGATATCATCGATGAGAACTTCTACACCGATGGGGTAAGCAGTGTGAACTTCTCGTTTCCCTTGGTTGTAACGAGAATACAGGGTTGTTCCATTGCCAAAGTCTAAAATGGTTAATTTTTTTGGTAGTGGATGCCCAAACAATGCACCCATTCCCTCTAGTACAACTTTCAGCACTTCTACTTTTACTTCTGATTGTTTGCCAGCAAGTATTGGCTGATATTCTCCATTTAGTACTTTTTGTAGTTCATTAGCCAGAGCAACATCATGTAAACTGACGACTAATTTTAAGTGCCAAGCCTTACGGTGTGGTAGATGTGCCAATGCACCCAATAAAGTCAATAATGCGTTGTTGACTTTGTTTTCATTATTATCGGTATTCCGGTCAAAATAATTCCCTGTCCGGTAAGCTGACTCTCCAACTGTATAAGCACTACCGTTAAAAACTACACGCCCTGGAACATCTTCCATCTCGGCATTAGTTATATAGCTGGGGACACGAACTACTTCAAAGCCATCGACTAAAAGTTTTAGGCTTCCGTAACCGTTATCGAAACCCGCAGGAAAAATTTTTTGCAACGTGTGAATGTTTGACATCTGCTTCAAGTAATAAACTTTAAGAAAGTGAAAATTATCTGTTCCAGTGATCTTCAAGAGCAAGAGAAAGAAGAATAAAATAACTCACCCTTATTTTCCCAACTCAAGAGCTTATCATAACCCCTTGGGGGCTAAATGGGGTATAAAATGTCAGACAGTCAAATATACCCCATTTAGCCCCCATATAGCCCATTTGTAGGGGTCAAAATGTCTCCAAAGTCTTGAACTATTGTTGGGGTATATATAGCCCCCATATAGCCCCCAATAAGAATTCTTGAAATCTTTTTTATCAACACAGCAGAAATTAAATTAGATCATCGTTGACTATTTGATTTATACAATGTCAATTTTTTGTTAAAAAGCAATTCAGTTTTGATCTTTAACTTCTTACTAACTATGTAACGAGTGGGTTACTACTTGCTTACAGGTTCAGCTTTCTCTACTGAATTATCATTCACACCCAAAGTTAATTCCAAAGGAATTTTTTGGGGATAAGCTTTTACTACTTGCCGATAAACATCATAATTAGTAGGTAGCGTGTTCTGAGTATTACCCACCCCATAGGTCAGTTTGTACTTTATATCTTTGATCAATTCAGGTTTACCTACCTCTTCTTGAGGTCTTTTACGTTGTTCAACTTCATCAACACTTGGTCGCGGCGGTAAAGTAGGCCACCATAAGCCTCGATCATCTGGGCCAATTATTTCTCCTGGTGGTTTTACTCCATTTCGATTCAGCACCGAAGTAGTAGCAAAGGTTTCAATGCGGGGTCGTGGTTCACTAGTTAGGTTATTGGCATATTTAACTTGCCAGGTGTAACTGGTGAGTGTTGTAGCTTCATACTGTTCAACAGTAGTAGTACTGCAACTAGTTAATGTCAGTGCCGTTAGTGCAGTTATTATTGAGGGTAAAAATCTTATTTGCATTAGCAATCGTAAATATCTTTTACCAATCACTCTTCAAAAGGTAGTGTGCCATCATTCCTACCAAAGTGAAGGAATCGATGTTGTAGAAAGCACTTCTCCTGTAACAATCTAATCGCCATTTGCCTATTTTGAAGGAATGACTTTAGGAATGCTGATTGCCATACTAAATGTAGTTTTAGTTATCATCACTGCTTTCAACTAATAAAGCTTCAAGCTCTACTAATATTTTTTGTAATCGCTTGTGCTGATTGGGATTATCCCAAACCTTTGATTTTTTTACTTTGCTGTAGGCTTCATCTATCTTCTTTTTTAAAGAAGATGATTTTTTATCTGTATTTCCAGGCATGTTTGCTTGAATTTCAGCAAGACGCTCTTTAATTTGACTTAAAGATAAATTATTTTGAATTGCATCAGACAGTAATGATTTACGTAGGGCTTCATCCCTAATTCGCGCAATCACTTTGGCTTTAGTATACTCGATTACTCCTGACCGGAGAGCTTCCATAACATCTATAGGAAGTTTTAATAATGGGAGACGATTGGTTCTAAAACTTTCGGGGGAAAACTTTCCGATTGTGTTAAATACCTCAAGTAGAGACTGCCATTCTTGGCTGTGGATAACGTTATCCACAGCCTCTCGTTCTGGATGAGCTGCTGATTGAAGTAAAGCAACTATTGATTCTGTGGTTTGATTAAGTTTTAATCCTAAGAGAGCAACAATACTCTCTGTTTCCTCAATTGGGTTTAAGTCCTCTCTTTGGAGATTTTCCGAGAGTGCTAGTTCAAGTGCTTCAGCATCTGTCATTTCCCTAATAACAGCAGGTACAAACTCTAATTGAGCAGTTTTAGCCCCTCGG
This sequence comes from Nostoc sp. DedQUE05, assembly GCF_034530955.1. NCBI lineage: Bacteria > Bacillati > Cyanobacteriota > Cyanophyceae > Nostocales > Nostocaceae > Nostoc > Nostoc sp. DedQUE05. The sequence continues at coordinate 4,455 of NZ_JAVRCB010000090.1, forward strand.
AAACGACGTTCTCCTGCAACTAGTTCATATTTTCCATCCTTTTGAGGACGGACGAGAAGGGGCTGAAGAATTCCATGCTGTTTAATTGACTCTACTAACTCATGCATGGCTTGAGGAGCAAAGTAGCGACGAGGTTGTTGATGTGGTAAAACTATTTGTTCTATTGGGATAAGGAAAGCAGCGCTACTATTGTCTACTGCCTCTTCAACTCCAAATAAAGCATCTACTCCTTTAATTTCATAAGGTTGACTAACACGCTTCTTCAGACTCATGGCAACGTCTCCAAACTTTGAGCAATCTGCTTGAGAATAGTGACAGATGGATGCTTAGAATTGTAAAGTGCTAACGGTATATGCTCTTGGGCTGCATCAGCAAAAGCTACGGATCGAGGAATAGCTGGATAAATGGTACCAATCTTAGATAGAGAATTAGTAATTGACTGTAAGCTTTGGGAGCCTTGTCCAGTTCGGTTATCGTACATGGTTGGAACTACTCCAGCAATCTGTAATTTTCGATTTGTCCGAGAACGGACACGCGCAATCGTTGTTAACAATAGTTCTGTTCCTTTTAGAGCTTTATATTCAGTTTGAATAGGAATGAGTACATGTGTGGCTGCCACCAAGCTAATATAGCTAAGAATACCGAGACTTGGTGGACAATCAATTAAAATGAATTGGTATTGTGCGATAACTGGTTCAAGAGCCTCCTTTAGTCGAATATCTCGCATATCTGCGACAACAAGTTCTAATTCTGCGCCACTTAAGTTGATGTTTGCGGGGGCCATATCCATACCATGTATATTCTGATGAATTGGTAATGGTTCTTCTCCCAGAATAGCTTCATAAACTGTCTTACCTAGTTCAGATGGCTCTAATCCCATAAAAGTAGTTAGTGAAGCCTGGGGGTCCATATCCACTAATAAAACGCTTTGCTGACTTTGAGCCAAATGGTAGCCTAAATTCATTGTCAGAGTAGTTTTGCTGACACCACCCGACTGATTAAAAACTGCAATGACTTTGCTCATTAACTGAACAGAAATAATAAAGACATCAACTTAACAATATCGGTATCAGTCACATACTGGCAAAAGAAACTTACATTCAGTAGATAGACCGAACTTTAACATTTCAACTATGATTTTGCCCTTTCTATTATTGCTAACTTTTTCAGTCTCCAAGCAATGGTTTATCTGGTATCAGCCCCACTGCCTCGGCTTTTAAGCTTGAACTAGGGTAAGCTTTCAATGACACTAATATTGAATATCTAATTTAGTATTTATGTACTAAAATAGCTAGACTCCCAGTATTATAATAATGTGCGGCCTATTCTAACAGGCAATGTCTACTCCCCCTAATCTTTCCCCTCAACAAGTAAGCGCCTTTCCTCAATACGAAACAATCACCGGAGTCGTAGAACGCCTAACTTTTTACTCTGCTGAGTCAGGCTACACCGTGGCAAGGCTGACTCGACCCCGTAGCAACGAACTCACAACAATTGTCGGCAGCTTTGCCAATATTCAGCCAGGTCAAACTCTACAGCTAACTGGTTTCTGGCGTGACCATCCACAATTTGGGCCACAGTTCCAGGTAGTTAATTATCGAGAAACCAAACCAGCCACTATCACCGGAATTGAGAAATATTTGGGCAGTGGTTTAATCAAAGGCGTGGGCCCAGTCACAGCCAAGCGTATCGTTGCTCACTTCGGTTTAGAAACCCTAGACATCATCGAAAACCAGATTGAACGACTGATTGAAGTCCAGGGTATTGCCAAAAAACGGATCACACTCATCAAAAACGCTTGGTCAACCCAAAAAGCCATTAAAGAAGTTATGGTGTTTCTCCAAGGGCATGGCGTTTCTACCACTTATGCAGTCAAAATTTACAAACAGTATAAGGATGAGGCCATCGCTACAGTTACCAAAAACCCCTACCAACTAGCAGCCGACATCTACGGGATTGGTTTTTTAACTGCTGACAAGATTGCGAGAAATATAGGAATTGCCCCAGACTCAGAATTTCGTTATCGTGCGGGAATTATCCACTGTTTAAGTGAAGCTGCCGAAGATGGTCACTGTTATCTACCTCAACCAGAACTGATTGAGTCGGTAATCAAACTGCTGACTACTGAATCCCATCAACCAACAGAAGAAGCGATCGCACAAATCATCAAAGATATGGCTCTAACAGATGAACTGATTAGAGAGCGGGATGAAGAGAAAACGCTACTTTGCTACAAACCGACTTACTTTCATACGGAACAGAATTTAGCTCAACTGATACGCCAACGTTTGGAAAATCCTGTTGGCACTGACATTGAGCGTGTGCGTGATTGGATTGACCGCTTTACAGCCAGCCGGAAAATTCAGCTTTCAGAACAGCAACGCCAAGCTGTAGAAACAGCAGCCTACTCCAAAATCATGATTTTGACTGGTGGTCCTGGCGTTGGAAAAACTTTCACTACCCACACCATTGTCTCACTTTGGAAAGCAATGGGTAAATCCATAGCCCTAGCTGCACCCACTGGACGCGCTGCTCAACGTTTGGGTGAAATGACTGGGCTGGAAGCAAAAACTATTCATCGGTTGTTAGAATTTGACCCGCGCTCAAGGGGTTTCAAGCGTGATAGCGAAAATCCTTTGCCCCACACAGCAATTATCGCTGACGAAGCTTCGATGCTTGATTTGTTTCTGGCTTACTCCTTAGTTAAAGCAGTATTAGCTGGCGCTCTACTATTGTTGGTGGGTGACATAGACCAGCTACCATCTGTAGGGCCAGGTCAAATACTTGCTGATTTGATTAATTCTGGGCGAGTTCCGGTAGTACGGTTGACCCAGGTATTCCGTCAAGCTCAAACAAGTGCAATTATCACTGCTGCTCATCAGATTAATCGAGGAATTTATTCCACGATTGAACCGATTTCTGACAATCCTGTGTCTGACTGTATTTGGCACGGCGGCGGACATCAGCCCGAACATGGTGTACAGGCAATCTGCGAGTTGATTACAGACTTGCTCCCTCGCCTAGGTTTTAATCCTGCCACTGATGTCCAAGTGCTTTGCCCGATGACACGGGGAGTAGTCGGGACTCGCAACCTAAACACCGTCTTGCAGCAGTTGATTAATCCACCCAGCCCCAACAAGGTGGAGATTAACAGAGGTGGAAATTTATTACGCGAGGGCGATCGCATTATCCAGCTAACCAATGACTACAACCGTGAAGTTTTCAACGGCGACCTGGGGATTATTCAAAGCATTGATATTGTCGAGCAGGAAGTTGCTGTTGGGTATGGCGAACGCAATGTAATTTATGATTACGCTGACTTAAATGAAATTGCCCTGGCGTGGTGCGTGACTATTCATAAAAGCCAGGGTTCAGAATATCCGGTGGTGATTCTACCAATCTATATGCAGCATTATATGATGTTGAGCCGGAACCTGTTTTACACTGGGCTGACCCGTGCCAAAAAGTTAGCGATCGTGGTTGGAGCGAAAAAAGCGATATCTCTGGCGGTGCGCTCTACCGATGACCAACGGCGCTACACACGGTTACAGCAGAGGTTACTTCAGACAGGGCTGGATTGGTGATGTGTCTTGGTTCTTCAAAATAGAAAACTTTATTGAGTTATACTTTTAAATCCCCTGGTAAAAAAAGCGTTGAATTTCTATGTCCAGCCTCAGTTCCGACATGGTTCGCATCTATTTGCAGGAAATTGGTCAGTATCCTTTATTAAAGCCAGAGGAAGAAATTGCTTATGGTAGACAGGTACAAGAAATGATTGCCATTGAGCAATCTAAAAATGAACTCACCCAACAGCTAGACCGTGAACCAACTTTAAGAGAATTAGCCAATGCTGTTGAAAAAACCGAAGCACAAGTCCGAGCAGCATTACACCTTGGTCAAAAAGCTAAACAGAAAATGGTGATAGCAAACCTGCGATTGGTAGTATCTGTTGCCAAGAAATATCAGAACCACAATTTGGAATTTCTAGATTTGATCCAAGAAGGAGCAATAGGTTTACAAAGGGGTATAGAAAAGTTTGATCCCAACCGAGGTTATAGGCTATCAACCTACGCTTACTGGTGGATTAGTCAAGCTATAACCAGAGCTATCGCAGAACAATCCCGCACTATTAGATTACCTGTTCACCTCACTGAAATACTTACCAAAATTAAGAAAGTACAGCGAGAAAGCTTTCAAAAACTCGGTCGTCATGCCACTGCTGAAGAAATAGCAAAATCATTAAACCTCAGTACAGATAAGCTTCGAGAATATCTCGCCGCCTCTCGTACAGCCATCTCTTTAAATAAACAAGTCGGAGATGAGAAAGAGACAGAATTGGGCGAAATTTTAGCAGACGTTAGCACTTCACCAGAAAAACTCCTTACCCAAGAACTTCTATCGCAAGACGTAGCTAAATTCTTAGAACCATTGACACCTATACAGCGTCAAGTGTTGACTTTAAGCTTTGGGCTAGAGAACGATCAGCATTTCAATCTAGCTCAGATTGGTCAACAGCTAAACCTCAGCCGAGAGCGGATTCGTCAAATCCAGGTCAAAGCTATAAGTATTCTCCGCCACCATCAAAATGACATTCAAGAGTATTTATTTGATTAAGTAGGATTACTTTCGTCAGATGATGCACGGATCTTGTAGAACTAAGACGAAAAACTATATTTTAGAAGTAAGTCCACAATAGGTAATCAATGCCCAGTAAAACAATTGATGTCCGAGAGTACACCGTTAGAGCGCACAAGCGGGAAATTCACACTCGCGTTTTCAACTTCGTATGTAAGCAATGCGAACAACCCACACAACGAGAAACCTTTGGAGTTCGACCGCTTTACTGTGAAACATGCCGTCCGCCACAAGCACCCAAGAAATCAGTAGTCCCTCTCAAGAAGAGAAAA
>NZ_JAVRCB010000091.1:0-7179 GCF_034530955.1 Nostoc sp. DedQUE05
ATCCCCTCAACACTTGCAATTTTACCAGTCTTAGGGAATGAAACAGCCCTGCCTTTACAAGGGGGGATTAAGGGGGGTAATTCGACTTTTGATTCTATAGGGCGGTGACAGGGAAAGCTTTACAAGAGAATGTGTAATTAATTTTGTTGAGTTACTTAAAAAGATTAGCAAAGGAACTATAACTGAGGTAAAGATTTAGCCAGAGGTGTCCAAAGGTAAGGAGATATAAATGGTTAACAGTTCTGAAAGCGATATAAATATTGGGTGTAATGTCCAAGGTATTTCTGAATACGACTTTTTTTCTGACAGTAATTTTGAGGACATTCATTATCGTCCGCTTAAAATAGACTCTCCCTACTTAGGACTAAAAACTTTTGAAATTAAAGATAAAGATAAATTTTTTGGTCGGGAAAAGTGGATTGCTAATCTGGGCGATCGCTTAAACCAAAATAATGTTCTCTTGCTTTTAGGAGCATCAGACAATGGCAAATCATCATTGATTCGGGCAGGTTTAATTCCTTATTTAGGAAATAATAACAATTCATTAATTAATATAAGTTTTCACCCAGATGAGAATCCTTTTAAATCTCTTTATCAGTGTCTTGCTTTTACTTATGGAAAAAAATCGCCACTAGCGGATATTGCTAGAGAAATAAGAGAAAATACTCTAATTAAAATTGTTACATTACTCAAACAAGATTATCAGTGCGTTCTGATTTTTATTGACCAATTTGAAGAACTTTTTACGAAAACTCAAAAGCCAGAACGGGATAAATTTGTTGATAGTCTCTTTCAATTGTTCCAGCAGCAGGATAGCTCTGTCAAAATTATTTTAACAATGCGGTCTGATTTTTTGGATAGATTTAGTGAGTATCCCCAACTTGCAAAGATTCACGATCGCTATAGTTGTATACTCACTAGAATGAGCGATCGCGAATTAAAGTTAGCGATCGCTGAACCTGCTGCTAGAATTGGCGTTACCTTTGAACAAGGACTAGTTGAGCAAATTATTCATGATTTTCACCAACAAAATGATTATTTACCACTTCTGGCATACACCCTGAATGTATTGTGGGAAAGAGAAGATATTGCAAACGGGGTTCTGAAGATAAAGACTTATCAAGAATTAAAAGAGCAAACGTTTGGTTATTTCAGCCAACAAGCTAATCGATTTATTAATGCTAATGTTGGATGGCACGATCGCCATTCGAGAGAAAAGGAAGAAGAGATTCAAAAGTTAAACCTTGCACTGACTGAATTAAAACTGCGCGAGCAATCCGCCAGGGTTTTGAATTTACTTCCCGTCCAACCGCTAGAGGGTTTGCTGCTGGCAATTCAAACAATGGGTGAGAATCTAGAGAAATACCCAAACCAGCTTCTAGCTTCTGTTTTGGGAAGCTTAAAGGAAGCAATGAACACACCCACAGAGGCAAATAACTTGCGCGGACACGAGCAAGAGGTGAATTGCGTAGCTTTTAGTCCTGATGGCAAGTTTATTGCCACTGGCAGTAGTGATTCTACTGTATGCTTATGGAATATCATTAGCAATCCCACTGCCGAATTTTTGTTGGGACACGAGCAAGAGGTTAATTGTCTAGCCTTTAGTCCTGATAGCAAATTTATTGTTAGTGGCAGTATTGACGGAATTTTGTGTTTATGGGATCTACAAGGTAATCTCATTATTCAACCCTGGCAGGGACATGAGGAAGGAGTTATTTCCGTCACCTTTAACCCAAATGGCGATTCTATTGTCAGTGTTGGTTTTGACGGAACGGTGTGTTTGTGGGATTTACAAGGTAATGCCATTACTCAACCTTGGTGCGGACACAAGGAAGGAGTTATTTCCGTCACCTTTAACCCAAATGGCGATGGCTGCGCCAACCCCTCCGGGGTACGCATGATCGGTGTTGGTTTTGACGGAACGGTTTGTTTGTGGGATTTACAAGGTAACGCCATTACTCAACCCTGGCACAAACATGAGGCAAAAATTATTTGCGCCGCCTTTAGCCCCGATCGCAAGTTTATTATTAGTGGCAGTAGTGATTCTACAGTACGGTTATGGGATATTCAAGGTAATCCCATCGGTCAACCTTGGCGCGGACATGAAGGAAGTGTAAATTCTGTAGCGTTTAGCCCTGATGGCAAGTTTATTGTTAGTGGTAGTTGCGATCGCACAATACGTTTGTGGAATATTAATGGCAACTCCATGACTCAACCTTTGCGCGGACATGAAGGACAGGTTAATTCCCTAGCCTTTAGTCCCGATGGCAAGCTGATTATCAGTGGTGGCGATAAAACTGTGCGTTTGTGGGAGCTAGATCAAATATTACAAGATCGAGTTATCGGGCGATCGCAGCGCAAATATGAGAATTGGGTCAATTCTGTCGCCTTTAGCCCAGATGGCAAGTTTATTATCAGTGCCAGCAATGATACTACAGTGCGCTTGTGGGATATGAACGGCAATCCTATTGGTGAACCTTGGCGTGGACATGAAAAAGAAGCGAATTCTGTCGCCTTTAGCCCAGATGGCAATTGGATTGTCAGTGCCAGCAATGATTTTACAGTACGCTTGTGGGATATGAACGGCAATCCTGTTGGTGAACCTTGGCGCGGACATGAAAAAGAAGTGAATTCTGTTGCCTTTAGCCCAGATGGCAAGTTTATTATCAGTGCCAGCAATGATTCTACAGTGCGCTTGTGGGATATGGAGGGCAACCCCATTGGTGAACCTTGGCGCGGACATGAAAAAGAAGTGAATTCTGTTGCCTTTAGCCCAGATGGCAAGTTTATTATCAGTGCCAGCAATGATTCTACAGTGCGCTTGTGGGATATGGAGGGCAACCCCATTGGTGAACCTTGGCGCGGACATGAAAAAGAAGTGAATTCTGTCGCCTTTAGCCCTGATGGCAAGTTTATTATCAGTGCCAGCAATGATTTTACAGTACGCTTGTGGGATATTGACGGCAATCCTATCGGTCAGCCTTGGCGCGGACATGAAAAAGAAGTGAATTCTGTTGCCTTTAGCCCAGATGCCAAGTTTATTATCAGTGCCAGCAATGATTCTACAGTACGCTTGTGGGATATTGACGGCAATCCTATCGGTCAACCTTGGCGCGGGCATGAGTATTGGGTAAATTCCGTAGCTTTTAGCCCTGATGGTAAACTGATTGTCAGTGGTAGTCTTGATGCAACAGTGCGCTTGTGGCGCTGTGGGTGGCAAGAGTGGTTGCAAGTTTGTTGCAACAGGTTACATTATCATCCTGTCTTTCAAAATCCTGAAAATGGCAGTGATGTAGAAATTGCCCACCAAACTTGTCAAAAATATGTATGGAATCCACAATGCCCTAAACAGTTGAACAACCAAGGTGAGCAGAAAGAGAAAGCGTTTTCAGCAGCTTTGGAGGACTTTAAGCAAGCAGTTCAACTTAATTTTACATCGCATTGGAAACATCGCCTTGCTTGGCAATCAGTACCCACAGAGAACCAATAACTCGTCCTACTTGCACCGCAAGTTTAAAATATTGGGTTTCAAAAACTTACGGAAACTAAAGTCCAATCATTAACAGAATTACTCAATCCAATAAATTAAGTTTGCCGTAATAGTAGGTTGGGTTGAGGAACAAAACCCAACATTTGCAAGACTAAAATTAAGTCATCTAAAGCTTGGATGAAAATAAACAGTTAGTAGCGCTGGCATAATTTCACGAGTTAAAATATCTGCGACTAAATCTGATGATTGCAAAAATTGGATGGCTACAATAACCCTATCTTGCTACTAGTTTATAGATACTTGACCAGTATTTACCTGGTAACAATTTCCTTGTTGATAAAATTCTTGCTACTGGAGTTTGTCACCTAAAAAGCTTATGTCATTTACAGATAGATTTAACCAACTTGCAGCAATTATTTCTAATGAACTAGGTGTACAAACAAAAGATATTACTCTTAATATACGGCTTCGGGAAGACCTCAAAATAGATGGTGATGATGTTGATGAACTATTTTCTAAAATCACTGAACAGTTTGGTATAGATTGGCAGGGGTTTGTTTTTTACCGATACTTCTATGAAGAACCACATTTATTTTCTTTACTTTTTGAGTGTTACTATCGCAAACGTTACGGCACACTCAAAACAATTACCGTCAGCCATCTACTATCAGTTATTGAGTGTGGAGTTTGGTTTGAACTGTCCCAATCTGATATTTACATTTGAGTTCATTACACAATCTTAACTAGTTTATACTGATAAGTTTTCCTAATCATTAGTATTATTAAATATTATTACGATTTTTGTCCTATATTAATATTTGCAGCCGTCCTTGCAGATATCTATATATTTGTTTAGCGGCGAATTCTATTCATCGGAATAATTAAACCCATGAGTCAAATAGTCTGGATAGCAAGACACGCTAACCGCCTCGACTTCGTAAACCCCGATTGGTTTCTTACCGCTGAACGACGCTACGATCCACCCTTGTCTAATGATGGTATGGTGCAGGCACAGCAGTTAGCTAAACGATTAAAAGGAGAAAATATTGGCCATATTTTCGCTTCTCCTTTTCTGCGAACCGTACAAACGGCAAATGCAGTTGCAGAAATGCTCGACTTGCCGATTAAACTCGAAACAGGCTTGAGTGAATGGCTAAATCCAGTTTGGATGACAGAAGAACCCGAAAGACTCTCAACTCCAGCATTAGCAAAATTATTCCCCAGAATTGACACCAGCTATACTTCGCGCATCGCCGCCAAATATCCTGAAACTCATGAAAAAGTGCGAGAACGTTCTGGGCAAACTGCCAGATGTTTAGCTACTGAGTTCTTTCCAGAGGATATCTTGCTAGTCGCACATGGTGCATCTGTATTGGGCGGAGCAATGGGACTAGTGGGGGAAATTGCCAAAACAGAAGTTAAAGCTTCTTTATGTTCGTTGGTAAAAGTGGTACGCGAAGATCCAGAATGGTTATTGGAACTAAAGGGAGATACTTCCCATTTAACCCACATAGAAGAAGTGATTCGATTTGCCTAAACCTCTGATAGATATTTGTGTTCATAGCTTCTGGTAGGTTGGGTATATCCCACAAATAAAGTAATTAATCCCCGAATAAGTTCTATGACTTTATTACTAGCAGGAGACATCGGCGGTACGAAAACTATTCTGCAATTGGTTGAAAAATCAGACTCACCAGCTTTACATACTATTTATCAGGAAAGTTACCACAGTGCCGATTTTCCTGATTTAGTACCAATTGTGCAGGATTTTTTGGTCAAAGCTAATACACCCACACCAGAAAAGGCTTGTTTTGCGATCGCCGGCCCCATTGTCAAAAATACTGCTAAACTGACCAATTTAGCTTGGTTCCTGGATACCGAACGTCTACAAGAAGAATTGGGTATCCCGCATATTTCTTTGATTAATGACTTCGCCGCCGTTGGCTATGGCATTTCAGGTTTACAAAAAGAAGACTTGCTGACGTTACAAGTTGGCAAACCTCAACCCGAAACCCCCATTGGAATTATTGGTGCTGGTACTGGCTTAGGGCAAGGATTTTTAATTAAGCAGGGGAACCACTATCAAGTTTTTTCTTCAGAAGGTGGACACGCTGACTTTGCTCCTCGGAACGAGATCGAGTTTCAACTGTTGAAATACCTGCTAGGTAAACATGATATCCAGCGCGTTTCTGTGGAACGCGTGGTTTCTGGAATGGGAATTGTGGCAATTTACCAATTTCTGCGCGATCGCAAATTTGCCACAGAATCACCAGATATTGCCCAAATCGTTAGAACTTGGGAACAAGAAGCCGGACAAGAAGAGAAAAGTGTCGATCCTGGTGCTGTCATTGGTACAGCTGCACTAGAAAAACGCGATCGCCTCTCGGAACAAACTTTGCAATTATTTGTAGAAGCTTACGGTGCAGAAGCCGGTAATCTCGCCCTGAAACTTCTACCTTACGGTGGCTTATACATCGCTGGTGGAATTGCGCCCAAAATTCTGCCTTTAATTCAAAACAGCGGTTTCTTATTAAATTTCACCCAAAAAGGCAGGATGCGCCGCCTCCTCGAAGAGATCCCGGTGTATATTATCCTCAACTCGCAAGTCGGCCTAATTGGTGCTGCTTTATGTGCTGCTAGGTTATAACAGCTGGCATCATCAGTGAGATCGCTATCTCAAAGGGCAAAAAATATGACAGTTAAAAGTCTGTTGCCACTAATAGCCGCCACCATTGTTTGTGGTGGCTCTGTTCTTGTGGAAGCGCGTCAACCCAAATCTCCGGTAGCTGTTGTCAAACCAAAGGTTTCTCAACCCGTGCAGCCACAATGGAAGTTATACACTGCTCCAGATGGACGTTTTACAATTTTGATGCCGGGAAACCCCAATAGAAATACCGAATCCCAAAAAACTTACATGGGGGAAATTACTTTAGAAATATTTATTGCTCAACCACCAAAACAGCAAGTAGCATACATAGTTGCTTACAATGATTTTCCTTATAGTTACGGTGAAATGGCCGATCCTCAAGCTGTACTTAATAATGCACGGGATATGGCTTTAAAGACTACGAAAAGTAATTTAATTAGTCAACGAAACATTCGCAGTTACAATAATCATCCCGGCAAAGAAATTCAGTACATCAATTCTGGAGGGAAAATTACTATAAGTAGAATGTATGTTGCCGAAGGAAGACTATATCAAGTAATGGCAATCACTACCAAAAAACAGCAGAAGACATTAGCTAAAACTATTAATGGCTATTTAAATTCTTTCAATGTGGTTTTAAAAAAGTGAAATAACTAACAACTTCTACTATATTAGCCTTGTAATTAATTGCAGGGCTAATATAACGTGAGTTCGACGAGTGCTATTTTGACCTCTCCCTCAGCCCCTCTCCTACGTTCGTGCAGCGTCTCAAAGAGTGCATAGCAATTGTGAAGTAACGGCTGCTACCAAGCAGGAAATTGAAGCCACCTTATTATTGCCTTAGCAGGACTTACGCACTGAAAACTTGAAAGCTTGATCCCCCCTAGCCCCCCTTTTTAAGGGGGGAACCGGAATCAAAGTCCCCCAATTTATCGGGGGATTTAGGGGGATCTAGAACGTTTTGTTACCGAGAAGAAAACTTTTCAAACATCCTCTAAGCTCGACTTTATCCATTTTTGGCTACGGGTCATCACAAATGTAG
>NZ_JAVRCB010000092.1:0-6538 GCF_034530955.1 Nostoc sp. DedQUE05
GATCGCCTACATTTGTGATGACCCGTAGCCAAAAATGGATAAAGTCGAGCTAAGAGGATGTTTGAAAAGTCGTAAAGTATACTATAAACCCCACTTCCATTCCTCTTTGCTTCGGGGAGAGGCTTTGAAACCCCCATTCCCTCGTAGGGAAGGCAGGGTGGTTTCATACAAGCAGAGAAAAACTAAAACTGTGTTTCAAAGCCTTTGCCCTCGTGGGGGAAAGGAATGGAAGTGAGGGAAAAAACCTGGACACAAAACAAGAAATCAAGACTTATGTATTTTTCTTTTTTCGTATGAAACCACCCTGCCATTCCCTCGTAAGTGTTGGGGGCTAGGGGGGTTAGGTTTCCGAGGCTTTGATGTTATGAAAAATACTTGTTCATTCATCCTCTAATACTCTTTCAAAAATGCAGGTTATAAAACTCCAAACTAAAGTGTAAAATTTGTTTAATCTACATTGGTTCAGTTAAATCTCCTGGGCAACTCTATAAGTTCTGATTTAGTTTAAATCTTGTTTTAGGATATTTGAGAAAATTTTTGTTGAATAAAATCAATACTAAACTAGCCTTGAAATATCGGTTTTTTCACCCATACCACCAACAGCCAATCGATCCAGCTTGCTACCAATTCCAAATTCGTACAGCTACACCTGCTGATTTGATTGGTGTTGCCCAAATTATTACTGAAAGCTTTCACTCCCACAATGGTATATGGGGATGGGCTTTTCCGTTGCTACGTCTGGGTATTTACGAAGACTTAAGGCATCGGATGGCATCACCTGCGCCCCGTCATCTTTGCTTAGTTGCTCTTGAAGCTACTACTGGTGAGGCTACTAACTTAGTAGGAAGTGTGGAAATGGGTGTACGCTACAGTAGTGATTCATGGAGCGAGGTTGGTGTAGGTTTTCCTTACTTATCTAATTTAGCGGTTCACCCAAAATACCGTAGACATGGTGTGGCTTCAGGATTACTTACTAGCTGTGAAAAAGTCTCTCGCGAGTGGGGATTTCAAGACTTATATCTCCATGTTTTAGAAAATAACCATCAAGCACGACAGCTTTATTTCAAGCTGGGATATCGAGTGCATAAAGTCGAATCTAATTGGAATACATTTCTTCTAAGACGCTCAAGCCAGATGTTATTGCACAAGCGCCTGAGTGCTGATTCCATTCTCTGAGTTTTATTTTGGCAATTGTCAAGTTTTGTATTCCATTCCAATTAATTCAATAAAATCTGTAACTCATAGCGGTAATCAAACACAAACTAAGCTAAACCACGTCTACCTTTAGAACCATAATTATTTTGACTCCGAGAAAGCTCAAAACTCAAGCCAAGACTAGATAATATACTCTTTTTAATAACTCTAGGTTTTAAAATGAACGGGGTTTAATTAGAAATTTAGCCAATATTATCTAAATATCCAGATAAATCCGCTTTGATTTCCAGAATTTACTTTATTTAGCAAGCAAGAGCTAACGAGAAAGAAGGCTCTTTGAGTTATACTAAGTTTTTTCACGCAATCAAATAGGAGTCTTAATAAATCAAAACTTAAACGTGTTTGTTAATTTACGAAGCGAGTAAAAAGCTTTTGATAATTTTTTATCAGAAGAATATTTGATTTTAACTTTTTACGAAAAATGCCCTCGTCGCTATAAACAAATTATCTTGTTGGTAAATATTTTTAATATTAAAAAATGTTAAATTCCCTTTTGAAATTTATGCTTAACAAATTTTTGAAAGCATTCGATATAGATGAAAATGGACTATAATGGGAACATAACGCAAAATCACGTTGAAAGAAATCTTACTTCCTCATAATAACTTTGTAATTCATATATTCATCTTTATAAAAACTTTAAGAAAACATTAGTAGAGTTTACAGACAAATCTAGTTATATCTCATAAAATATAATCACTCAATTACTGAAACAACGCCTAGATATTGTTATTTTTAGTTAGATTGACCAGAAAGGTCTTGATAATAAAAGAATTCAAAAACTTGATTTGATATAACAGCTAGTTCCGTTTTGAAGTGCATACTACAACAACATTCATTAAAAGTTTAAAAAACATGGATAGCGAACAGCATCGACGCTATCAGACCTCTATGGTATCAACTTATTACCCTGAAACTACTTTCCTTGACTCTGTTGTCATGTCAGACGGAACTGAGCAATCGCAAGGCTCGGATATCCTTACACGTTTGCACAGTGGAGAAGTTTTCATCGTCAATAGTCGTAGGCGAAATGGATTAATACTCTTTAAACGCTACCATGCAGAGTTTGCTGGGCCTGGGGCTGCTGTGGGTGGGGATTACGATTGTGATTGCCAAAGGGCACTGCCCATAGGTAATCTTTCTTTATTAACTCCTGAATCTAATGAAGAACGCCAGAAGGCTTACTTGATTAGGCGACAGTGGATTCGATTGATCAAGCAAATTACAGAAAATCCATTGCCTGGGCAGCGAGTCCAGAAAATTCTCGATCAATTTGAACAATACTTTCCACCAGAAATAGTGGCTCTCTTGCCGGATGTTGCTTTTGCTCTTTTAGTAGGTGTGCTGCCACAAACAGTGGGAGTAGTACGACGTTTGGGCAGTGAGGTAAATAGCAGGTTTAATTACTGAGTAAATTGCTAAGATGACAAATTTGCCAAAGCAGTTTTTACTCGATTAACGGTGCGGGCATTTTCTTCTATCGTTCCGACAGTAATTCGTAATCCTCCGCTAATGTGCCGTACAAGAGTGCCGAGTGTTTTAAGTTTCTGGTGGAAAGTTTTTAAAGCAGCTTCTTGTGAATTAAAGCCATTTGGTTTAAGACGCAGGTAAATAAAGTTGGCAGCACTTGGAGTAATTTGTAGTTCCGGTTGCTGGGATAAAATTTCGATGAGTTTAGCTCGTTCACTCAAGGTCTGGGGAATTGATTCCAGCAAGAGTGTACGATTTTGTAAACCAACTAAGGCAGCTGCTATGGAAAAACTGGGGAGATTGTAGGGTAAGCGAACTTTTTCTAAAATGGCGATCGCTTCGGGATGGGCAACGCAATAACCAATACGGAGAGATGCCAATCGGAAAGCTTTAGAAAAAGTGCGTAATATTACCCAATTAGGATGCTGTGCTAATTCACCTACTAGGGTAGTTTGACTGAATTCAAAGTAAGCTTCATCAATTACTACTAAAATATGCTGTGGCAAGCTTCTTAACCACGCTAACTCAGCCTCAGTTAAGCTATTAGCAGTCGGCGAATTGGGATGGACTACGAAAACTACGCGAATGGGGGGATTTTGAGTTTGTTCGATCGCAGACTGTGCGGCGCTTATGTCAATTTCAAAATTTGTTTCATTTCTCCCCACCGCCACTACAGGAATGCCCAAAGTTTGCGCCAAAATCCCGTACATCGAGAAAGTGGGATTGGCAACGAGAATTGACCCTTCTCCTCCTAAACAGGTGGCGATTAATAAAGAGCGGATTAGTTCATCTGAACCATTACCAACAGAAATATTGGCAGCAGTAAATAACGATGATGAGAGGTCGGCTGATTGATTAACGTACTGTGCGATCGCATCCTTAAGGGTTTCATGTCCGCCATCAGGATAACGATTTGTTTCAATTACTTGCTGATAAGTCCACGCCAGCTTCTCTTTTAACTCAAGAGGTAAATCGTATGGGCTTTCATTTGTATCTAAGCGATCAAACTGTGTGGCGACAGAATTGGCTGTATCGCTGCTAGGATGAGGTTTATAGGCGGTGAATTGGGCTAAATCTGACCGGATGAAGGGAAGCATAGTTTTAGTCATTAGTCAATGGTCATTAGTCATTGGTCATTAGTAACTAACAAAGGACAAATGACTAAGGACATTAGTTATCTGTGAGTCTAATATTTTACAACTTCAAGGTAATTGGCAAAAGAGGCGAATTGCCTGCCAAATTTCTTCCATAACATTACCCAAGGCGTGGTCACTGTCGAGTTCAACTAACTCCACCCAAGAACGGGAGTGCGCAAAGTGCCGACTAGCTTCTATCGGAATGACTTCATCTTTTTTTCCGTGCAAAATTAGCGTGGAGATAGGGCGTTGCAAAAGTTTTTCTTGGTATTGGGCAGCATCTATGACGAAATCGTAACTTAAAGGAATTAATCGCTCTTCCCCGTAGTGGTAGACCATGATATATTTTTCTTGCTGCCAACGCTGTACTTCTTCATCTCCTAGTTTGGGCAACCAATGGGATAAAAACCCAAAAGCTGGTGCTAGCAAAACTAAGCGTTGCACTTGTAAATTTTGTTGTCCCAAGTGGGCAGCGGTCAAACCACCCAAACTTGAGCCAATGAGTGTTACTGGTGTAGAATCATTGCTGAATTCTGCGGCAACTTGATTGATCTGACGAGTGATTGTTAATTGGGAAAAATCGCCAGCATTGAGATCGGGAATTTTCAGCTTTGTCTGAATTTGGGTAAAGCGATCGCCTATATCTCGCGCTTTGGCAGATTTAGGGCTAGAAGCAAATCCGTGAAGATATATGTAGTCCAAAGTTGTAAATAGTTAGGAGTTAAAAATTATTGAGTATTGATAAATAAAGATTTATCATTTGTTGTGACTCATTTATAATTCATAACTCACAACTCCTCACTCCTAAGTTTTATTAGCGCATTGTGACAAATTCCTCTGCGGATGAGGGATGGATACCCACAGTAGCATCAAAGTCTTTTTTAGTTGCGCCCATCTTGAGTGCGATCGCCACACCTTGGATAATTTCAGCTGCACCTTCACCTACCATGTGAGCGCCTAGAACTTTGTCAGTGTTGCCATCAACTACCAACTTCATCATTGTCTTCTCTTGTTTACCAGTCAAACTGTGGTACATAGGGCGAAAGCGAGTGCGAAAAATTTTTACGGCATCACCAAGTTTTTCTCGTGCTTCGGCTTCTGTCCAGCCGACTGTTGCGGCTTCTGGGTTAGAAAATATGGCTGTGGGCACAGTTTCGTGACTGAATTCGCGGCGATTATCCCCAAATTCACTATCAGCAAAGGCGCGACCTTCACCAATGGCCACGGGAGTTAAATTGATTCGGTCGGTGACATCGCCAACAGCAAAAATATTCGGTTGACTAGTTTGACTGTATTCATTGACTGCGATCGCACTTGTGGTTGGGTATCCAGGGCCTTCGATAGAACTAGCGACAATATCAACCCCAGCGTTTTCTAAACCTAATCCATCTACATTGGGGGTTCGACCGGTCGCTACTAAAAACACATCGGCAATTAGTGATTCTTGCTCATCCCCTGATAAAGTCAGTTTCAACCCTTCTGGGACACGTTCAATTGCTTTCACCACATTATTCTTAATCAAGCGAATTCCGTGGTTCGTCATACCCTCTTCAATTTCTATGCGGACATCTTCATCAAAACCATTTAAAATCTTTTCACCTCTGGTAATTTGTGTCACCTCAGAACCCAAACCGCGCATAATACAAGCAAATTCCGTGCCGATATAACCAGCGCCAATAATAACGATGTGTTTTGGTTGTTCTTTTAGATGAAAGATTTCGTCGGAGGTAATGCCATGTTCCATCCCTGGTAAATCTGGCTTGACGGGACGCCCACCAACAGCAATTAAAATTTTGTTTGCTGTAACTTTACGTCCATCAACTTCTATGGTGTGAGGATCTACCAATGTGGCGCGACCAGAAAATAGTTCTACTCCGGCTTTTTCCAAGAAGCTTATGTGCAGTTGCGATAGTCGCCGAACTTCCTTATCTATAGATGTAATGAAATATTCCCAGTCAAACTCAGCATTACCTACTTTCCAGCCATAGCCTGAAGCGTCACTGAACAGTTCGGGAAAGTGAGAGCCATAGACCATGAGTTTTTTGGGAACGCAACCGCGAATCACACAAGTGCCACCAACTAAATCATATTCAGCGATCGCCACTTTTGCGCCGTAGCTAGCCGCTCGTTTGGAAGCCGCCAAACCTCCAGAACCCGCACCAATTACAAACAGGTCGTAATCAAAAGTCATAAGTTTATGTTCTCTTTAGCAACAAGTGAGTTCCTGGGAACTTACACACAGAACGTGATTGAACTATATAAGAATATCCGTTGAACGCTGTGTAAGTCCTGTCCTTGATTTAATCTAGCGTTAGCAGATGCTATCTGGTCGTAGGGAATATCACTTTTTGCTTTGGCGGAAGTAAAGGCAGTAGTTAACAGTTGTATAGTTCTGCCCCTAATCGAGTATAAGTTTGTGCTACCGCATTGGAGCAGCTAAGTTCCACAGGAATTAGGCAAAATTACGACAAGACGTACTGTCTTCGGCTTTTGCGTAGCATTTTTTACCCATTAGCAGTTTTATGTGCTTGGAGATTCTGTTGGGGTTACGGGTGTTGGTGTTGGGGTTACGGGTGTTGGTGTTGGGGTTACGGGTGTTGGTGTTGGGGTTACGGGTGTTGGTGTTGGGGTTACGGGTGTTGGTGTTGGGGTTACGGGTGTTGGTGTTGGGGTTACGGGTGTTGGTGTTGGGGTTACGGGTGTTGGTGTTGGGGTTA
>NZ_JAVRCB010000093.1:0-6372 GCF_034530955.1 Nostoc sp. DedQUE05
ATAATTTCAGTTATTTACTACTTGCTTATGTCGGAAAGTGACAGAAGAGGGATACAAGCAGAACTACAGCCAAAGGGGATTCATGTTTGTGGGATTTATCCGAATTTGATTAAGAGTACTTTAATGGAACGGGCAGTTTTTCGGGGCAAGGATAAGCAAGATGCTCAAACTCGTCGTGGACAGCTTGAGGTTGTGCTGAAAAATCCGGTAGTGGAGAAGCCTGAAGATGTGGCAAATGCTATCTGGGATGCAGTCAAGAATAATAAATCGGAAGTGATGGTTGGTTCGGCGAATTTCTCGCAAGCTTTATATCGCTTGTTTCCTGGTTTGATAAAGTGGGTTTCGCGGCAAGGGTTGAAAAATCAGGATAATTAATTTTTGCTGCCAGCACATTCTGCTATTGTTACTCGCATTCTCGTTTTGTTACATAGTGGCGATAGCGAAACATAGCTTCTAGTTGCACTTGCACTAACCAACCACTGACAAATTCAACTGTTCCTCCACCAGGCATAGAAAAAGAAATAGCATCAGTCAGCCTAGTTTTACCATTTTCCAGTTCAAATTCATGTCGATGTATCCAAGATTCAAAAGGCCCAGATATCTGTTCGTCAGCAAACAGACGATATTTTTCACATTCAGTATGACGCGCTAACCAAGTTAAGGGTAATGGGCCGAGAAACAAGCGAAATTCAGTGATAGCACCCACGTTCAGCCCTCCTTCACGACGAACCACTTGAACCGGCTGCCAAGGTGGATTCAACAGTTGCAAAATATCTGGTCTTTCGTGAAATTTCCAAACTACTTCTGGTGAGGCATTAATGATTGAAGAATGTTTAAAGTGCAGCATGGAAAGAAAAACCTAAAATTCAACTTTCGGATTCGGTATCAATCTCGATATCTAGGGTATCTTCATCAACCCGCACATACAAAATATTTGGGTTACAGCAAACTTGACAATCTTCTACATAAGATTGCTGTCCTCCAGCACTCAAATCAATAAAAGTTAAGTTTGATTCGCCGCAATAAGCGCAGTAATACTCAGCTGTGTTTTGCATCAAGTTTTCAGCTATGAATTCAATGGCTGTAATTCTTTTGGAGATGGATTGATATAACTTTTAGCATCAGCCAAATGCTTTAGTAGTGTAGACTGTGGCAGAGGCCCTTGCAAGTGGCTCCAGGGTAATACTTGTTCTGTTGACCACTCGGTATGGACGTAGAAATCTAAGTCGGGGATTTGTCCTTTGAGTTTCTTGAAAGCACGTTTGTAACTACCCAAGGAATCGCCAAAGTCACGAGTAAGTTCTAGGAGTTGGGAGAGTCTGCGATCGCCTCTCGACAATAAAGCCTGTATAATCGACCAATTATAGCTTTCTGGGCGAAATTCTATTCCCTGCGGTTTTAGCTGTTTTTGTAAAAATTGCAACCGCTTTTCGGCTTGACGATTCACTCCAAACCATTGAAATGGCGTATGTGCTTTGGGTACAAAGGTGCTGCATCCGTATGTTAACCGCAATCCTGGCGCAGCTTTTTTGATATTACGCATCATCGCCACGGTTTGCTCTAAATCTTCTGCTTCTTCACCAGGAATTCCTGCCATTCCGTAGAGTTTCAAGCTTTTTAATCCGCCAGCTTTGGCATTTATCGCCGCTTGGATAATTTCATCGTTATGCAGCTTTTTGTTGACGATTTGCCGAATTTTTTCGGAACCACTTTCTACTGCAATGGTAAGCGATCGCGTGTCTCGTTTAGTCAAAGTTTCTGCTAACTGGACTGTTACAGTATTGGTTCGCACTGAGGCAATACTGAGACGGACATCATCGTACTTTGGCTGACTGATATAATTTAGCAAAGCCTCAAATTCTGGATGTTGAGTGACTGAAGCCCCTAATAATCCTAGCCGATTTGTGACTTCTAAACCTTTGGCGATCGCTGGAATTAATGAATCTTCCAGACTGGCTGTTCTAAAAGGCAGTGTGAGATAACTCGCCAAACAAAAGCGGCACATTTCTGGACAGCTTCTCACCACTTCCACCATATAAATATTTTCCCATGCCGCTTTTTCGGTGACTACAGTAGAAGCCGATAGAGTATTTCCTCGGTAAGTTTGCTTTTGCACGACTGCGGGAATTTCAGGAGAAATTGGTTTAATAGACTTTACTTCACCATCTCTTGTGTGATATTCCACCTCATACAAACTGGGTACATAAATTCCTGGTATTTGTGCAAGTCTTTTTAGTTGAGTTTGTCTGGAGGCATTTCTGACTTCTTTGTAAGCCTCAATAAAATTTCCTAACAGGGTTTCGCCATCCCCCAGCAAAATTACATCAAAAAAATCTGCAAAAGGTTCGGGGTTAGCAGTGAGAACGGGGCCACCACCAAAAATTATCGGATGAGAATGATCACGAGAGGTTGCCCGAATAGGAATTTCTAAAGATTCCAGCAAATTTAGAATATTCACATAATCCAGTTCCCACGAAATAGAAAATCCCACAATTTCCGGCATTCTGGGGAGTTGTTCGTGAGTATCGGTAAACAGGCGACTCACCTGCACATCATCACGCATTGCAAAAGTTGCCCACACTACCTGATAGCCGAGGCTAGTGATACCTACGCTGTACTCGTTGGGAAAGGCGAAGATTATGGGGATAGCGTGGGTGTCTGGGGTGGTAGGTGTAAATAGAAGGCGTTCAGAGTCGAATACAGATGATGTCACAGGTGTTTGTTAGGGGCAAGTTTATCTATATTTAATTTTAAGCCATAGAATAATTAAGTTAAAAATCAATGTTATGGCATTAGCAAGAATAATTGGCAAGGATTGTAAATAAATTCCATAGATTAGCCACAAAAAAACACCACTTATAAATGTAATTAGGGTAACTAAAGAAACATCTTTTGCTGATTTTGTTTGCCAAGTTTTAAACATTTGTGGCAAAAAAGAGATTGTGGTTATTGTGGCGGCAGCTAATCCTAAAATTGTTATAAAATCCATGCGATGCAACCAGAGCAATTCATTTTTAGTGTAACGCTAGAGAAACACTTGCATTACATTAAATTTTACCTAGTTTCTCTTTTAGTTTTCTGATGTGATTTTATTTTTTCATTCAGATTTTATTCTTTGGTTTTTTGATATAAGACTTCGCCCAAGCATACCGTTGTGAATCTTTGTTTAGTAGGTAGTTTATCACTTGCTGACGCTTATTTTCATCATTAGCATTTTTCACTACTCGCTTGATTTCAGAATCCATATCTCTAGGATTAGCACCACGTTTGATTGCTTCTTGAAACCAATATTCACCATCTGAATATTGATGTCGTTCAAAACAAATGGCTCCCATCAAAGTATAAGGGTGATGGCTTTTTTGTAGATGCTTAATAGCTTGACGGGCGCAATTTTCTGCTTCATCTAATTTTCCAAAATCTCGAAAAGCTCCACCTCTGGTAGTTAGCAAAGCTGATTTGAGTTTATTTTCTTTAATTTTGTCGAGTTGTAAATTATTCGTCAGTTGCAATGTTCTGGTTCATCTGCTTTGCGCCAATGACTGCTGGCATTTGCTAAGTTCCATTTGTTATCAGTGCGCTGAAACTCCTGTTCATAAAAATTTGCTTCAATTGTGTGGTAAGCAATCCAAATCTTACCAGAGAATAATTTAGTCCCTTGATGCTGAGGTTCTTGTTGCCACCTATCATAACTATATGTTGCTAGAGGCACTTCAACTTTAGTCTCTTGAAGCCAAGCAACATCTGTTGCTTCAAGTCGCTCTTTTAACTCCAGCTTTTGCAAAATTGTGTATAAAAGACTGGTGTGTGGTTTATCTTGATAGCGTAAAACATCATATTTTGATTTCAAAGCTGCGAAGTGCTTTTGTTTGGCAAAGATAATGATATCTTCATGTCTATTATTTTTCAACCACTCAATTTCTGATTCATTAAGTAGTTCTTCTGAATCTATTTTAGATTTTAGGATGGATACATATTTTTCATTTGCAATTTCTATAATATCAGTCAGCTTGCGTTTTTTGAGAAAGTTAATATCCTGTTCACCTAACTGATTCGAAAACTCAAGTCTTTTAAGAATTTTATACAGGTGACTCTTGGGCGATGAATCCTGATACTCAGTTGCTTTATACTTCAGTTTCAAGGCGGCAAATTCTCGTGTTTGTTCCAACTCTTGAGCAATGGCAATTGTTTCGCTAAGTTTTTGCTGTTCCAACCAGTTAATCTCGGAATCACTCAAATCATTTTTGGCATCAATATTTTGTAGTATTGGATATAATGGACTTGATAATAATAAATCAGAGTGTAGATTCGCTTGATATTTATCTTTTAACTTAGCAAATTGAGCTTCTTTTTCTGATTCCTGTTGCTGAAAAATTTCTGCTGTTTCCAAGAGTTGATTATTGAGCAGCCAATTATATTCAGAATCACTTAAACGTTCTGTAACCTCTAACTTTTTTAGTATTTGATACAGAAAACTATCAGGATATGAGTCTTGATATTGACTAGCTTTGTATTGAGATTTAAGTTGAGTAAATCGCTTTACTTCTTGAGCAATTTGATTTGTTTCATATAAACCAGTTCTTCTCAGCCATTGAACTTCTAAATCAGTGAGTAAAGTTCCTGATTCAAGTTTCAAAAGTATAAAATACAGATGAGTAGATTGCCAAGAAACGTTATAATTTGTGGCTTTGTACTTAGACTTTAATTTAGAGAATTCAAATTCTAGATTTCTCAATTCTTGTACTTTATGTTTCTGCTCTTGCTTGATAGCTTCTAAAGTCTCCTCAAGCTGAGACTCTCCCAACCAAGTAGATTCTAAGTCAAGGAGTTCAATTCCTAAGTCAAGTTTTCGTAGTATGAGATACAGCAAACTAGCAGGTAATGAATCTTCATATTGAGTCGCTTGGTATTTGGACTTTAAAGCAGCAAAGTGTTCTAAGCGATTTGGAGACTCTTTATCCATATTGATAGTAGATGCGATCGCACGTACTTAAATGTGTTATCCGCTACTATAGCAATACAGATAAAAA
The DNA here is from genome assembly GCF_034530955.1 of Nostoc sp. DedQUE05. Lineage (NCBI taxonomy): Bacteria > Bacillati > Cyanobacteriota > Cyanophyceae > Nostocales > Nostocaceae > Nostoc > Nostoc sp. DedQUE05. The sequence continues at coordinate 5,028 of NZ_JAVRCB010000093.1, forward strand.
AGGGCGAGTCAGACACCCACCCTCGAAGCATAAATATTTTCTGAAAGTCCAAGTACAATCCCTACAACACCTTACACTGTCCATGATGCCGCAACAAATGGTCGCACAACACCAGCGCCACCATCGCCTCCACCATTGGAACTGCACGCGGTAATACACAAGGATCGTGTCGTCCTTTTGCCGCTAATAGGGTTTCTTCACCTTCACGAGTTACTGTTTTTTGCTCTTTTCTAATTGTCGCCGTCGGCTTAAATGCAACTCGTAAAATGATATTTTCTCCATTGGAAATTCCCCCCTGAATACCACCAGAACGGTTAGTTACAGTGCGAATTTCACCATTTTCATCAATATAATATTCGTCGTTATGCTCAATTCCGGTTAACAGCGTTCCGCCAAAACCGGAACCAATTTCAAAACCTTTGCTAGCAGGGAGAGACATCACACCTTTAGCGATATCAGCTTCCAATTTATCAAATACTGGTTCGCCTAAACCTTTCGGCACGTTACGCGCTACACATTCTACGACACCGCCGATAGAATCACCTTGCCTCCCAACTTGCTCAATTAATTCAATCATGCGATCGCTACATTCAGCATCGGGACAGCGCACGATGTTGCTTTCCACTTGTTCTAAGGTGACAGTATTTGGATCGACTATACCTTCCAAGTCTTTGATGCGCTTGACGTAAGCGATAACTTCGACATTGGCAACTTGACGGAGAATTTTTTTAGCGATCGCACCAGCTGCTACTCTACCAATTGTCTCACGCGCTGACGACCTACCCCCGCCTTGCCAATTGCGAATGCCATATTTTGCATCATAAGTTGCATCCGCGTGAGAAGGGCGATACTTCTCGGCCATCTCGTCGTAGTCTTGGGAACGAGTGTCTTTGTTCCGTACCAAAATCCCTATAGGCGTTCCTAGTGTTTTGCCTTCAAATACACCCGATAAAATCTCGCAGGTATCGGCTTCTTTGCGAGGTGTCGTAATTTTACTTTGTCCTGGACGCCTTCTATCTAATTCTACTTGGATTTCTTCTGCCGAAATTTCTAGTTGTGGAGGACAACCATCAATCACAACCCCCACACCACCGCCGTGAGATTCACCAAAAGTAGTTATACGAAATAGATGACCAAAAGTGTTGCCCATGATCTTAAAGAAAAAGGATGAGGCTTATGTATTTTACCTAGAGTTTGTGCAAAAGTTAATTTATATGCTTTAGCACTCGGAATGTTTGACGTATAAACTATCTTTTACCTATACAAATAAGAAAGCGCCCTCCGTTACGAGAGGGCGCTTTCTTATTTAGCTAAACTTCAGAATTAACCGTTGATAGCAGGAGCG
>NZ_JAVRCB010000094.1:0-5966 GCF_034530955.1 Nostoc sp. DedQUE05
ACAGAAGTTGGACTTTAATATACATAATCATGATTCTGTCAATGCGTAAGTCCTAGTTCCAAACACAAATGATCGAGCAAAAAGGTCAAAGTTCCGAGTTCTGAACACTAATGACCGAGCAAAAAGGTCGAACTTCTGAGTTCCGTACACCAATGGCCGAGCAAAAAGGTCGAACTTCCGAGTTCCAAACACCAATGGCCGAGCAAAAAGGTCGAACTTCCGAGTTCCAAACACCAATGGCCGAGTAAAAAGGTCGAACTTCCGAGTTAAACCTCTGGTTCCACTCCTAGCGCTTTTAACTGGGCTGCTAATCTCTCTGCACGCTGACTTTCTTGTTCTGCAAGCTGTTGAGCGACATTTTTCTCTTGCCGTTCTTTTGCTGCTAACTCCAAACCCCACAGTAATAATTCGCCGTTGTCATCCCACCAACGTAACCAATAACCTGTGCGGTTTTCTCGGCTTCCTTGCCATACGCCTAAAAACAAGTTCATTTCGGCAATCCAGTGACGATTATTTGCATCGGGTGTTTGCAGTTTATAACGTCCTAAATCATCTCGCCGATAAACTTCTAAAACTCCCCCGTCTGGTTCAAAAATGGCATAGTTTGGCACTTGTAAAATCTGCTCATAATAAAACCATTTACCAGGGGGATAGGTCGGTTTACTCGAATACTCTCCACCTTCGGTATCTGAGAGAAATTCCATCACAATTACCGGAATATCACCTTGGAGTCGTGGCGTATAACTGCGCTTCACTTCTTCTCGTGAGACTCGAATAGATGGTACATAACCCCAATCTGGTGCTTTGACGACAAATCGATTATTCAAAGTGGCGCAGATACCGTAATTAGTGATGGTTAAAGCATCGGCGGGTAATCTGCCAGCAAGTTCCAAGCTTTCTGTTAAAGCAGCAGCCAAGAGTGGCTGATTAATGTTATCTACTGGTTCGTTGTCTAAAACAAAATCATCAGGTAACTTTTCCCAGGTGACATTATGAGTGGCTGCATTGGCTAGCATAATCAGAATATCTCAAGTACAAATTCAATTTCTAATGACCCGATTAAAAAATTGCACACGGCGTTACTCCTGAGCAAGAGTTCGCACTTCTTCCACTGACAATCCCAAAGCTTGGGCAATCTGTTCGATGCTCAAATTCATTTGCAATAATCGGGGTATGGCATCTCTTCTGGCTTGTTTTGCTTGTTCTGCTCGTTGTCGTTCTTGTTCGGCGTTGCGAGAAATGTCTGTATAACTCAAAAACCTTTCTCCATCAGGGCGATATAACTGCAAACCCTCTGTTGATAAAGCAAACCGAACTTTTAAACGGGGACTCACCCAATCTTCCATTTGGGGGATGACATCTAAACCGTCTTCGCTACGCAACCATCCACGCAAATTATTGCGATCGGGATCGTAAATGTAGTACTCTTCCACGCCATAGCGATCGTAGAAAAGTAATTTCTTGTCCATTTCAGTTTGGGTGTTGCTGGGAGAAAGAATTTCAAACACCACTTGCGGTGCAATTCCCTCCTCTTTCCATTGTTGGTAGCACAAGCGATGTCTACGACGGGCTACGCCTACGCCTTTTTGTCTACCCAATACCACCATCACATCTGGGGCGTTAACAATTTTGTTGCGTCCCTCTACCGGATACCAAAACAAATCTCCCGCAACAAATACATTTGGATCGTCAGCAAATAGCCACTCGATATTCTGCTTAATTTCCACAATCCAGCCAAACTGTATAGTATTATTAGCTACTGGTTGTCCGTCACTATCTGGGTAGATGACCTCTGGCTGCGTCGGCGGTTGGATTTGCGATACCATAGCTTCGCCCTCAGAAGGATTTAAATCGGGATGCTTCCAAATTAGCAGACTCTTAAGGATGTCTGCGCCATGAATCTGGAACGATAACTAACTAAAACAGTACTATTGTTCTACAATAAACCGATTAAAGATAGTATTATTAAGGACTGTTTCATAAGAAACTCCTTCTTCGCCCCCAATATGTCAGACCAACAGCTAGCAGCATCCTTGAATGGACATCTTCCGTACCCCAGCCACAACAGCCAGAATACCATTCGGATTCGGGGTGCTAGGCAGCATAATCTGAAAAATATTGACTTGGAATTGCCACGCGATCGCCTAATCGTATTCACTGGCGTTTCTGGTTCTGGTAAGTCTTCTCTAGCCTTTGATACCATTTTCGCTGAAGGGCAACGTCGTTACGTAGAATCCCTCAGCGCCTACGCACGGCAATTTTTAGGACAGTTAGATAAGCCGGATGTAGAAGCGATTGAAGGCTTAAGTCCAGCAATTTCTATTGACCAAAAATCGACCTCTCATAATCCCCGTTCCACTGTGGGTACGGTGACGGAGATTTACGACTATTTGCGGCTGTTGTTTGGTCGCGCTGGCGAACCCCATTGTCCGATATGCGATCGCTGTATTGCACCCCAGACAATCGATGAGATGTGCGATCGCATCATGGAATTACCAGATCGCACCCGCTTCCAAATTCTTGCACCCGTTGTCAGGGGGAAAAAAGGCACACACCGTAAGCTTTTGTCAAGTCTGGCTTCTCAAGGTTTTGTCCGCGTGCGAATCAATGGGGAGATCCGCGAACTGTCAGATTCCATTGAATTGGATAAAAATCTTACTCACACCATCGAAGTGGTAATTGACCGCTTGGTGAAAAAGGCTGATATCCAGGAGCGTTTGGTTGATTCTTTGTCTACGTGTCTCAAGCAATCGGGTGGAATTGCAGCCATTCTGGTGAGTCTGCTTGGTGACGACGGACAAGAAAAAGAAGAAGAATTAGTATTTTCGGAAAACTTTGCCTGTCCAGAACATGGCGCGGTAATGGAGGAACTATCACCGCGATTGTTCTCCTTTAACTCACCTTATGGTGCTTGTCCGCACTGTCATGGAATCGGGACTTTAAGAAGATTTGCGCCAGACTTGATCGTACCTGACTGGGAAGCGCCAGTTTACGCTGCGATCGCGCCCTGGTCAGAAAAAGATAATTCTTATTACTTGGAATTACTCTATAGTGTCGGACAGATTTATGGATTTGAGTTACAGACAAATTGGGGCAAGCTGACAGAAGAACAGCAGCAAATTCTTCTGTATGGCGAGAAAGACGAACGAGCCGCAGAGGTACAGAGAAAGCAGAGTTTTAAAGGTGCTATTCCAATTTTGCAACGGCAATATGAGGGTGGTTCGGAATTAGTTAAGCAAAAATTAGAGCAGTATCTAATCGATCAACCGTGTGAAGTTTGTCTGGGAAAACGGTTAAAACCGGAAGCCTTGGCGGTGAAGTTGGGACAATATGGAATTTTAGAATTAACTGGAGTCTCGATTCGGGATTGTCGGGAGAGAATTGAGCAATTTAAGTTGAGCGATCGCCAGTTACAAATTGCTGATTTAGTTCTCCGGGAAATCAAAGCTAGATTGCAATTTTTGTTAGATGTAGGTTTAGATTATCTCACCCTTGACCGTCCAGCCATGACCCTTTCTGGTGGCGAAGCCCAACGAATTCGTCTAGCAACGCAAATTGGTTCTGGATTAACAGGAGTTCTCTACGTTTTAGATGAACCCAGTATTGGTTTGCATCAACGAGATAATGGTAGGTTGCTCAAAACCTTAACGAAATTACGCGATTTGGGTAATACATTAATTGTCGTTGAACACGATGAAGAAACAATTCGCGCAGCTAACCACATTGTTGATATTGGCCCTGGTGCAGGAATTCACGGCGGAAATATTATTGCCCAAGGTGATTTTCAGGCGTTATTAGCAGCAGAAGATTCCTTGACGGGTGCATATTTATCAGGAAGGCGAGTAATTACCACGCCAGCACAACGCCGAGAAGGAAATGGGCGCAGTTTGGGAATTAAAAATGCCCATCGCAACAATTTAAGAAATATCGATGTAGACATTCCGCTAGGTAAACTCGTCTCCATCACTGGCGTGTCTGGTTCTGGCAAATCTACACTGATTAACGAATTACTATATCCATCTCTGCAACATCATTTAACTAAGAAAGTTCCCTTACCGAGACATTTGGATAAAATCCAGGGATTGAATGCGATTGATAAAGCGATCGTTATCGATCAATCTCCCATTGGACGCACACCACGTTCTAACCCTGCAACTTACACAGGAATTTTCGATGCCATTCGGGATGTATTTTCCCAAACAGTAGAAGCCAAAGCTAGGGGTTACAAACCTGGACAATTTTCCTTCAACGTTAAAGGTGGACGTTGCGAAGCTTGTAGCGGGCAGGGTGTGAATGTTATTGAAATGAACTTTCTCCCGGATGTTTACGTACAATGCGAAATTTGTAAAGGTGCAAGATACAACCGCGAAACTTTGCAGGTGAAGTATAAAGATAAGTCAATTTCTGATGTACTGAGAATGACAGTTGAGGAGAGTTTAGACTTTTTCCAGAATATCCCCAAAGCGATCGCGCGTTTGCAAACTTTATTTGATGTCGGGTTGGGTTATGTCCAACTAGGACAACCTGCGACTACCTTATCAGGTGGTGAAGCGCAACGGGTGAAATTGGCAACAGAACTATCTCGACGCGCCACAGGTAAGACACTTTATTTAATAGATGAACCGACAACAGGGTTATCTTTTTACGATGTTCACAAATTGTTAGATGTGTTGCAACGATTGGTAGATAAGGGGAATTCAATATTAGTAATTGAACACAACTTAGATGTAATTCGCTGTTCAGACTGGGTGATAGATTTGGGCCCAGAAGGTGGCGACAAAGGCGGAGAATTAATTGCTGTGGGTACACCAGAGGAAGTTGCAAAAAATCCCAGGTCTTATACTGGGCAATATTTACAGCAAGTTTTGAAGCAGTATCCGGCGGTGAAATCTTAGTCTTTTGCAATTAGGGTACATTGCATAAAGGTCATATCCAGGTCAAAAAAGCGGAGAAGGTTGTAGCAAAAGTATTATGAAACTTCCTAAGCGTGAATGCGCTATCGTTGAAATAGATAAAATCGCGGGTTACTGTCTCAATGAAAAAACTTTCCCAAAGCCTCAGCTTGTTTTTTAGTGACTTATAATCGACAAAATCCCCAACTTATCAAACTAGGACTTACGCATTGACAGAAAATCCTAAATGATAGATATGCCTTTCAAGGCTTTTAGCTAGATTTTTCAATTATCTTTTTGCGATCGCAATTAACAAAGGATGCTTTGTAAAAGCCTGAAACAACCTATTTACGTTAATACACAAGATGATTCATTTGTACAGTGCGTAACTCCTACAAACAAGTTGGGGAGCTGCGGTTTGCAATTCTTACAAATAAAATAGAATTGCAATAAATATTTATCAAGTTGTAGCTAAAACTGGTTCTGCTAAAAAATATTTCAGATTTTCTTGCTGGGTAGCAAATTTCAAATATTGAGATGCCATTTCTGGTGTTAGCAATTCAATCATTAACCTGTTTTCCACCCAGAACTCAATCACATCAAAGAAAGAATCGCGGTTACAGCGCACTACACGCCAACCTTCACGAACACCAATTTTTTCAATTTCTTGCTGACTAATTGGTACAGAGATAGCTGCATGAATATCTGTATACCTGGAAGTAATAGCAGTATGTACAAATACGCATTCTTCATCACCTTCACCAGGTTCTATTTGAGAACCTAAAGGATAAAGTTCAATACCTGTACCGTATTCATCAAAAGGTAGAACCATATAACTTCCTGGATTAGGAGGAAAGGGAACAGCTTGCGCTTTTAAGATTTCCCCCAGAACTTGAGCAACATGACTAGGGTTTCTAACAGCAATTGAAATATGGTGAATCATAGAATAACCTCATTCGATATCTTGTAGATTAGAAAACAATCGGGTAAAACTAGGGGAGGCAGGGGAGAGAAAAAATTCTGGCGTTGCATAAATGCGGGATGAATCATGGAAACACGGGTATTTCTCTATAC